>WFWY01000116.1 GCA_015490895.1 Thiotrichaceae bacterium
ACAGTGAAATCCTATTTTAAGCATAAGCATATTTCATATGCTAGTTAATGTGGTCGCTATTATATTGCCGGGTTAATATAACTAACTATATAATAGTTCCAAAAGTAAGAGCATACATCTGGAAACAAGACTTCAGCCCCGTTAAGCCGGGACTGAAGTCCCGGCTCCATGAGTCTGTGTCAATACCTATGAAACCATTAATACGCACCTGTTCATAGTGTGGGTGTGCATTATACTCCTGACAACCTGACAACCTGACAACCTGACAACCTCTTTTATTCTTTCTGAACAGTTACTTTTTCAGCATGATTCACGACCGGTTTTTTCTCCTCAGGACGCCATAAACCCCCAACAGAGAAATGCTGCCACCCGGTACGTAACCAGCTAATCAGTGAGAACGCCAACCAAAGCGCCCAAAGTAGCATCAATACCCGGTAGACCAATAAGGGCACAGAAATAACCCAGGGCTGTGGTAAATCAGCAGCAACACGATCCTGATACCAGTGTAACCGCCAGGCCGTTGAACCATTACCGGCGATTTGCATATCCGGCCAGCCCAGCAGGCCTTGTTGCAGCGCCACGACCAGGGAACCCAATGCAACCAGCGTCAGTAATACCAGTAACACTTGCACAGCATTGAAAACAAACCGGCTACTAACTTCCTGCAAGCGAGGGCGATAGTTCAAGGCCAATAGCCAGCTCACCACCACAATGATCATCAATGGAGTTGCCAGACTTAAACCGGCACCCAGCAAGAACCACTGCCAGGTTCGCAAGGGGCTGTGTTTGATACGCCCCAACAGGACAGAGCCAATCAGGATGACCAATAACACTCCCCAGAACAACACGGCAGGCCCCATAGTTGGGCCATGGGTGAAGAGTATCCAGCGGTCTTTACCCAGCATGAGATAAAGACTATGGTTGACGCTTTCTACCCCAATATTGACCGGCAAGACACGCAACCCTGTTGTCACTGGCTGTTCAACACGCCATTTCACCACAATACGCTGCTTACCCGGTATAATCGGTAGATTCACCGCACGCCGTTGTTGCCGAACCGGTTGCAGCTTGTCATTAATACTCACCGACACCAAAGTTGCCCGCTCCGGCAAAGTAATCGTATGCTGCCCTCCCCGACTGCTGCGAAGCTGTAACACCAACTCGGATTCACGCAACCGCTTGCCAACACGGGTTTGCACGACACTTCTTTCAACCGTCAATGTCCGCCCGTCAATACCCCTGGGACGTGATACTGTTAACTGAATTTTCTCACCTGGCCAGGGCTTCCACTCCGGTAACCAGACGTCCCTTTGGCGGCTATGATGAATACCCGGAATCCCTTCAATAGCCACGTGCCAGACCGGGCTCACATCCAGTTTCCATGACTCAACCAGACCCGGCTCTCTGGTCGCCTCAAGCATCAACGTACTATCGACCGGAAGCTGGGATTGCCACGTAACAGCTTGCTGTGTGGAGGACATATTAATCAGCACATGACCTTCTTTTACTGTATAGGTATTGCTGAGAACTGACTCATTTTCCAGTAACGGGATTTTCATACTAACCGGATCACCAGCCGGGGAAAGACGTGTCACTCGCGTATCCACCAGCCAGTCCAGCCCCAGATGCAAGGTACGCTGAATATGCAGCAGTGGCGGCAAATAGTTATTCTCCGCCAACGATTCTTCCCTGTCTTCACTGCCGGACAAGCTTTGTTTGCGGATGAGTTGTAACTGGCTTTCAGGACGATTATTCTCCCGAATACCTTCGACTGCCCAGCCCTCACCTTGCCACTCGGCATAATGGGGTAGCAGCGGCAGGGAAAGCTGTAATCGGGGCTGTCGCGGCAAGCGCCCCCGCATAATGACGTTCTGGATGCCTGCTGGCAGTCCTATCCATAACAAACCTGCCTTATCCCGGGATAATGCAGTGGCAGGCCGGTTTTCCAGCAGTACCTGTTCAGGCCGCCATTGCTCACTGCCACCAGGCAGAGGTACCGCTATATTGCCAGCACTGTGTATCTTCAGGTACAGCGTTAACTGCTGCCCGGATAGCTCCAGACGCATAGCCTCAATCTGGGCACATTCAGGCAAGCACTCATCCTGTGCCAGCAAGCGTTGTTGCAAGGTTTGCAATAATTGCTGGTCGGGAAATCCTGTGTGACCTGACGGACTGGTTCCTGTTTTTTGTGAAGCTACAGGCGGAACCTCTGCTCTCACATCCGGACTTGTCAGGCTCAACACGACTGAAAAAAGCAAAATACCTGCCGAAGTTAGTAACAGTGCTTTCTGCCTGGAAAAGCGATGCGAGGGTTTTTGAGGTTTGCCTGACCCGGTAGTGCTGGAAACCACGCGCAGCAAGCGGCCAATCAATACCAGTAACAGCACAACCCGCAACCCGTTTAATAGCATATTGACACCCGGTGACAACAATCTGAGCTGGAGTGTCTGTGTTTCACTCACTGGGCTGTCCCACGAAAAATATACTTGCTGCCAGTGCCAGGTGGGCAAACCGGGGCCTGTCTGAATCGTTGCATTGGGATCAACCATCTGAGTCGCCGGCTGTGTTTGTTTTTGGGTTACTGCCGATGAGGATGAAAATACGCGGCTTTTTTGCTGCAACAAACTTTCTCTGGAACCATCCTTGTCAGATTCCGGTGCCATCCGAATCCGCTTATCCATGACAACTGGCGCCGCTGCCTCCATCATCGGGCTATCATAAGAAAGGATTCGGCCTTCAGGAGGAGCACCCGGCACGCTGGAATCGTAATCCGCATACAAGTCTAATTGCGGATAGAGTCCATGACGCACCTCGCTCACAACAAACGGTATGACGATCAATAACAATGCCAGTAATGTAGCATTACGATACCACTTCAGCAGTGTTTTCAAGGTACCTTTCGGCAATACTCTTAGCAGGGCGATTGCTGCGATCAGGTTAAGCCAGATATAACGGGGAGCACCTGGCTCCTGCCAGATCAGGGTCATGGTTAATAGCGCAAACAGCCCCCACTTCCAGTCCCAGAGTCGTGCGATGGCAACAGCAATAATCAGAACCAGGAACAGATCCAGCAATGTCCAGCTCTGTAACCAGGTATGCGGCAGGTTGTCCGCGCCCTGAGCAGAAAACAGCTTCCAGCCGGGTGCCAGATAAAGGTAGGTATCCACAGCCTGAAAGTCATGCTTCCAGCCACTGACCGGCAACTGCGACAGGGATGCACTGTACCGGCTGGTTGCTTCTACCTGAATTTGCCCACGGCGCACCTCAACCCCCTGATCCTGTCCACCCTCCAGTGTCGTAATAAACTGGGGTTCGCCCTCTATCGACACCGCACCCAGTTGCAATTCGGGTGAACTCACCAGCCGCCAGCCTCGTGTCATAGTACCCGTCAAGCGATCCTGAAAGGTATAGCCTTTACCATCAAAGTCCATCCACATCGCACGCTGCAAACGTAGCCGATTGGGTTCAGGTGAGGCACCGCCACGTTGCAGAGTCTTCAGTTTCAGGGTCTGTTTGCCCGTCAGTAAATAAGCAGGATAGCGCCGCCATTCTTTCGGTAACCGGGTCTGCCTGGAATCAACCGAAGGCACTCCACTAATTTCAGTCAGGCGTAATGAAGGGTCTGCCTGAAATACCCAGACCTCCTGCTCTGGCAAAGGTGCATGGGGTTCTGGCAGAGTCAGCTCGCTCACCAGCCCCGCATGGTAGGAGAAGAGATCAATGATCCAGTTGCCCGGCCGTACCTGTACCTGTAAGTCTCCTTGCTGGTTGATACGGGCAGGTAGGGAACTGTTTAGCCTGAGTGGGGTGAATTGCTGTAACTGCAACCGTGGCAAGAGAATATCACGTGAGCGCCCGGCCACATGCAAAACCAGGCGCGTCTGAACTTGCATGGGATGGGTATCGTTAATTTTTCGGTAAACCTGTATATCCAGTGCATCCTGAATATCTTGTATGGCAGGTGATTTATCCAGCCATAGCTGTCCTTGCTGGTTTATCCGGGGGGAATCGATGACCAGGCCATTACGTGAAATCTGAATCAAGCCTGTCGCAGGGGGGATAGTTAATGCTTCAGGAATACTCTCCCACTGAAACCCACCACTGATTTCGTGCTCACCAGGCTCTAGCTTAACCGCAGGAAAGCCATGCCGATTGATCACCACGGCGGCAATACTATCGACCTCCACATCATGTGGCCATTGCTGTGCATTTCCCGGAAGCCTGACCCAGGTTTCTGTCTGGACTTGCCAGCGTTGACTAAATCGCCCCTGAGTGTCATTCAATTCCAGCTTGAGCGCCGATGGCCAGGCACAAAAACGCTGTTGACTACGGTAAGCATGGGGACAATTCGCCTGCTCCTGGGCATACAAAACCCAGTTCACCCAGGGCTTCAGAGGCTGGGGGACATCCGCTTGAGCCAATGGCCTGGCATGTAGCAGAAGGGTGAAGAAAAGGCTTCCTGCCAGCAGCAGAAGTTTCAGGTGTGTTTTCATGACAAATCCCGTTACAGAGCAGGGCTGTTAATGCTCTTTCTTATTTATTTGCTTGCACAGCCTCTAAAGTCCCACTTTCAACCTCCTGAGAAGCCGCACCCACTGGCATCACTAAATTGCTTTTTCCTGCCCGGATGACGGTTGCTTGAGTACAGTTGGTGTTTCGGTTTCACTACCTTCCTGTTTTTTATCTGTATCGCTGTCAGCGGTAGTGGCTTTCAGGTCTTCAGACTCCCCAAAAGCAATATTATAGCGCTTCAGAATTTCCTGCTGATTTTCCCTGGCCAGCTTTCTATCGATAACCACCTGATAGCCAAACTGGTTTTCAAGCACCAAAAAATCTGCTTCGCTTTGCGTCAGGCGCTGGTGGAAGTCCTTAAAATCTTTAAAGGTCTCACCGTTGAGCTTGTCTATCAACAAGTTGCCAATATTATGGAAGCCCTTATTACTATCATCTGGTAACACCTTGGTAAGAATCACTGCCTGGGTTCTTTCTTTTGTCGGCCAAAACTGTTTTAGTACCGTAATATTGTCGCCCAGCCCATTCGAGTAACGACGTTTGCTAGCCGCAATATAGTCACTCGTTAGTGGCATAAAAACAAAGCCACCATAAACAAAATAACTGGGCGGGCGCTCGTATTGCTTGCCCTTGACCAGCGCAAAGGCATCATCGGTTTTTTCCAGCTTGACCGAGACTTCCATAGGCTTGCCTTCGCGGATGATATTCAACTTGACCGTATCACCCAGCTGATGCATATCCACATAATGATTAAAGTTAATCAACTCCTTGTGGCGCAACTCTGCCTTGCCATTATTGGTAATGGTATGCCCATCAATAGCGGTAATAATATCATTGACTTTCAGGACATCTGCCGTAGGTGCATTGGGATACACCAGTGTCACCAGCACGCCTGACTGATCTTCACCGATATTGTACATATCCCGAATTGCGGGACTTTCGATATTCTGGGTGTCCACACCCAATGAAGGGTAACCATCATAGCGACCGTCTTCAATATCTTTCAGGAAGTGTTTAACCACTGGCACCGGAATCATGTAGCCAATGCTTTGAGAGAGTAGCCGGGATTGCATCACCACTCCTACCACCTTACCTCTGGAAATCACTGGGCCACCACTATTGCCAGGGTTGATCGCAGCATCAATCTGCACCGAGATAAAACGCTTTCCCCGGTGTACATAAGCGCTGCGTTCAATGCGCGAAACCACACCTTCCGTAATACTCAGGCCGGATCCTCCGGTTGGATAACCGTAAGCGGAAACTTTTTTTTGCAATTTCGGCAAATCACCAAATTTCAGTGTTTTGGTCTTGAAGAAGTCGGGATTATCTTCCTTGAGTTGAATCAGCGCCAGATCCGCATCATGTGATATTGCTACAACTTTCGCTTCATAACGCCTGGTTTCTGCCTGTTTTTGCACTTCAATGAAAGTTGCATTGGAAACCACATGAGCATTGGTCAGAATACGATTTCCCGCGATAATAAACCCGGAACCACTGCTACGCTTGATAGAAGAGTTCCAGGGTTCTTTTTTGTCCACCACATGGGAGACAACAATAATTTTTACAACGGCATCCTTGATATCATCATCCTGCTCTATACCAGCAGGTTCGGCAGAAAAAACGGGCTGCAAAAGACTAACGCACAGAAAGCCCACCAGCATCAAAACGTATTTAATTGATTTTGCAGAAACGGTGACAGACATTGATTGAAACCCCATTCATTAATATAAATCTTTTGTAACTACTCAGCTCAGCGTAATGACAATATTTTAACAAGTCTTTACACAAAACATGGCAGATCAAGAGGCCTGAATTTCGTGCAAGAG
>WFWY01000117.1 GCA_015490895.1 Thiotrichaceae bacterium
AGGATCTAACAGCGCTCCTGTTTACATGCCTGCTCCTGTTGCACCAGCGGCTCCTGCTGCTAAAGCTGAGAAGTAATTCTCAAAAAAACCTGGTGGCTTTAGTGATAACCTGAATCCATAACTTCAATCCTGATTCAGGAACAGCAAAAGCACACTTTTAAAGGCCTGTACAAAATGCAGGCCTTTTTTATTGGTTGTCTGAGTGCTTTCATACGTGGGAAGGCTGCGTGATATTGTGGCTCCTAGGGTCAAAGACAGACTCCGGGAAATGAAATATGGAACAAGCCTCGGTAGTTATTGTTTTGACTTTCTTGACTTTATGTCGTGCAGAAGTCTTAAAAAATATGGTTCTTTTTTAAAAATGCAGTTAGGGAAAAATAATCAACCGCAAATGTTCTATGGATAGAGTGGCGGTCGGTTACTCCAAAAATAACAGAAACAAGCCCGTGTTCGGTAGAAACCCCGCCACCTGATGCGCCTCTCCTTGGTTGGGTGTCATCAATGACCATGGAGAGCATTTCTTTATCTTCTTCAGTTGTTATATCCAGATAACCTAGAAAACGACCTGTTGACTTGATCATTTTGCTAAAAAGTAATCCTGATTTGTAGTAGATAGATGTCAGCTTTTCTCCTTTAACCGGCTGGCTGTCTGAGATTTTTGCATAATGCTGAATAGGGCAGGTATCTAGTTTCATGAGAGAAAGGTCGTTTTTTTTATCAACCGAGATGACATGTGCGGCATAGTGCCGTCCATCGATGGAAACATCGACCACTTGATAGTTGCGTACAGCGTGTTCATTGCTTAAGACATGGCAATTAGATACCGGCACACCACTAGAGACTTTTTGGCTACCTGCATAAACGATGGCTCCCTTCCACTGATTGACCGACGAGCTTGCGGCATGCGCGCCTTGCAGCGAGAGTGCCAGCAGCGTTATCACTCCAAGTAAGTTAAGGTGTTTGGCCTGTTTAGCATGTGGTAGTAGCATGGTTCTAATACTCTCATGTTTTAGGTAATTTCTATCAAGGAAAATAGACAAGTGGCAGTTGCTGCCTGAATAGAGCCTGTATGATTAGGTACTCCAGGCTCGGGGTGGGGATGAAAGCGTATATACTAATATACTAATATATAGCGCTAAAGTCCATACAATTTATAGAGATAATTATTTTTATTTATGTGACTGTGGGGGCTTTGAACAAATCATGATTCGTTTTTCTGAGGCTAGAAGGCACCGGGTTTTCGCTATAAAAGTGACCACGGCTACGGCTAACTTTTGTATCAAAAACCTGACAAATTCTATCACTCAGAAATTCCGGCCAGGCTTATTCAAGTATTCAGATACCCTCACTCACTTTAGTTGTCACAGTACAGGATCCTGAGAATAAGAAATTCATGGTATAAAATACTTGAAATGAGAATGATTAGCATTTAGTATCATGTCAACTAAATGATAGTGATTCTCATTATGTTTATCCTCTGGGCAGGAGTTGCTTGAGTATCACCGGTATCATCAGACTGAATCAGATTAAGAGGAGATATTCAATGAGCAGAACTTCAATATGGGCACTTTGCCTGGGATTAAGTATGGCAGGTGTCGTCAATGCTGAGACAACAGAGCAGAAAATAGAGCGTCTGGAGGCTGAGTTAAATGCGTTGGCGGATGAAGTCGAGCGACAGCAAGAGAGTGCGAGTGAAGCGAAGACATCAGGCCGTACTAAAGTTGGTGGCTATGGAGAGTTGCATTTTAACTCGACGGAAACAGATGATGGCTCAGCCTCAAAAGATGAACTGGACTTCCATCGCTTTGTACTGTTTCTCAATCATGATTTTAATGAAAAAACGCGGTTTTTCTCTGAGCTAGAGGTGGAGCACTCTAGTGCAGGCGATGGTAAAGGGGGGGCAGTTGAGCTGGAGCAGGCTTATATTGAACACGATATAGGTAGTAATTTCCAGGGAAAAGCCGGTCTGATACTGGTTCCGGTGGGAATTATCAACGAAACGCATGAGCCAGCTACTTTTTATGGCGTAGAAAGAAACGTGATAGCCAAATATATTCTCCCTACTACCTGGCGCGTGGGAGGGGTGGGCTTATCTGGGCACAATGCAAAAGGTTTCAGCTTCGATGCCATACTACATGAGGGTTTAAACATACCGGATACCTTCAATATTCGTAGTGGCAGACAAAGTACGGGTAATGCCGTGGCAAAAGATTTTGCAGTAACCGGTCGTTTGAAATATACCGGCATCGCCGGGCTTGAATTGGCAGCAACGGCACAATATCAGTCAGATTTTGCTCAAGGTGCCGTCTATGGTGGAAGCGCAACATTACTGGAGACTCATGCGGCGTATACCAGGGGATCGATAGGTGTCAGAGCACTTTATGCGCGCTGGGATCTGGAAGGTAGTGCTGCCCAGCTAGCTGATAAAGATGTGCAGTCAGGGGGGTATGTTGAGGCCAGCTACAAGGTGACTCCTAAAGTTGGAGCTTTTGTTCGTTACAATGTATGGGATAACGGTGGAGTAGGTGATACTGAAATCACGCAGACGGATTTGGGTGTCAATTATTGGCTAAATGATAAAGTTGTCTTTAAGGCGGATTATCAGAACCAGACAGCCAGTAATAACAGCAAGGCATCAGATGGATTTAACCTGGGTATGGGTTATCAGTTTTAACCTAAGAGCTTGTCCGAGAATAGGAAGCGTGGCGAAAAGCACAGGATCGTCATAAGGTGAGATTATTGCAAGAGGCGAATAGCTGTCGCTATTTAACGATTTCAACAAGCTCAGATTAGGATGCTCATGGGATTTGTGTAGCTCCTTAGTTTTCGGATAGCCTCCTGGAATCCCCAGTTTTAAGGAAAGGTGGAAATATGTCCCGGTCAAACTTGTTAGAAAAAAGAACTGCAATGCGTTATAACGTTTTATTATGGATGCTTCTGGTAACAGGGGTACTCATGCTGACACTGAAAACAGTCTACGCTGAAGTGTATAAAACGAATGAAGCCTTTCTCTCTGAGGTGTTTGCAGGAAAGGTGCCCACTCCTGCTCATGTTTGGCTGAGGGGAGATTTAAAGGCACAGGTTAATAAAATACTGATGCATCCCTATGGTAAATTACGAGTGAAGTACTGGAAGTCAGCAGACAAGTCTGCCTGGATTCTGGAAGAGATTGGTAAGGAAAAGCCTATTACAACGGGTATTGTCATTAATCAACCGGGAAAAATCAGCAAAATTGAGATTCTGGCCTTTCGTGAAAGCCGGGGGTGGGAGGTGAAATATCCTTTTTTTCTTAAACAGTTTCTCAATGCTGCTTTAAAAGCGGATCAGCAATTAGATAAACCGGTGGATGGAATTACCGGAGCAACATTGTCTGTGCGTGCTGTTACCAAGCTGGCACGGATGGCATTGCTGCTTCATCAACATGAAACCGCAAGACAGGGCAATTAATCTCGTGCCCCTCCCACAACCTTCCTCCAGGCCAGGTGGTAGTGCTAAAAAGAAAAAGTGGTTAAGACTCTTTTTTCTACATCGCTATATCGGCCTGTTTGCGGCCTTGTTCGCCGTATTTTTATCAGTGACAGGTATCCTGTTGAATCATACTGAGGAACTCGGCCTGCATGACCGCCAGGTGACAATAGGATGGGTCATGAAACTGTATGGTATTCAGCCTCCACAGATAGTGACAGGTTATACATCAGAATATTTGGACAAACCAGCCTGGATTATCGACTTTGGTGATGCTGTCTTTTTCGATCAGCAGCGACTACCTTGTGATCCTCCTGTTATTGGTGCGCTTATGCAGGATGAAATTCTGGTTGTTGCCGGCCCGAAGCAGCTTTGTCTAGTCACTCCAGAAGGGGAATTGATTGATACGCTGCCGCTGGAAGTCAGCAGGGTGACTCAACTGGGACGAAACGTCAGGCAACAGCTTTTCATAGATACGCCGGAGGGTAATTACACCCTGAACAGAGATATGACAGAGGTTGTTGTACAGCAAGATTCATCTTCTGAAATAGAATGGCAAAAGTCACGAACACCACCGGATGAGGTGACTAAGGTGCTATTCCAGCGCTACCAGGGTACGGGGCTTCCTCTGGAACGTATTATTCTGGATCTTCATAGTGGCCGTGCTATTGGTTTGGGGGGTGTTTATTTTATGGATGCGATTGGGTTACTTTTGATCTTTTTAGCGGTGAGTGGTGTCATGATGTGGTCAAAAAGAGCAGCGAACAAAAAAAGGAATAAGGTATCTCGTTAACCATAAAGTTTGAGTGAACACCGGATTCTCTGGATATGTGGATCTATGAGTGGCGATTTTCTGATTCGTATCAAGGTTAATGAGAACTATTTGCAACAACCAGAGTCTATAGCTTATAATGCGAACGATTCTTATTTAATAAAACCTGGGCGCTAATATGACACATACACATGCACTATCAACCTCCTCGGAGTCTTCTTTTTTGCACATAGCCGCTATTAAAACCAATAGTAAAACGCTGTTGCGTCTTATGGGACTGGGGCTGGTAACGGGTAAAGATATCGAGGTCTTACGCAATCGCAAAGGGGATATCGTACTGGGAAATGGCAACAGCCGGATTAGTTTGGGTCGTAGTATTGCCGAGAAAATTATGGTACATGAGGCTTCACAGTAATGAAGCAGTGCTGTGATTCACAGAACAATTCCCAGCGTGTTCCTGACAGTGTAGAGAGCTTACAAAAGATTGCACTGATCGGTAATCCCAATGCAGGAAAAACGACACTCTTTAACCGGATGACCGGAGCCCGGCAACGTACAGGAAACTGGCCGGGGGTGACGGTAGAGCGCAAAGAGGGCTACTTTGAGCGTATGGGTAAACACTTTACGGTGGTTGATCTGCCCGGTGTTTATATGCTGGATGGTGGTGAAACCTCGGTTGATGAGCAAGTAGCACGTCAGTTCGTCCATGAACACCCTGAATACCTGTATATCAATATTGTTGATGCCAGCACACTGGAACGTGGTTTATTCCTGACAACTGAAGTGCGTGAGCTGGGCGTCAATACCCTTGTTTTGCTGAATATGATGGATGTGGCGAACAAGCGGAATATGAAAATCAGCAGTGAAATACTCGCAGAGCAACTGGGCTGTCCGGTCGTGAGTGTTTCCCTGAAGCAGGATAAGACACTGGATGTGCTATGTGATGCGGTTATGTCATTGGATGTCAGTGCACAAAAACCGATACAAGTTGAATACCCCGCTGCAATCGAAGCAGTGCTGCACAACTTGCAACAGGAAAAAGGGATAAGCCGAGTTGCGGCAATTAATGCATTACAGGCAGATGACGAGCTACAGCAAAAAATTTTGCAGGAAACAGGTGAAGAGGTCGATTTTCTGCTAGCAGATGGGCGGTTTGAATATGCCAGAAATATCGCGCAGCGCTCGATTCGAAAGGTAGGCAAGGTGAGCCGCCCATTCTCCGATAAACTGGACAAATGGGTACTGGGTGGCTGGACCGGAATACCCATCTTTTTGATACTGATGTATTTGCTGTTTCTCTTTAGTATTAACTTTGGTGGCGCCCTGGTAGATGTCTTTGATCAGGGAACCCAGGCTTTGCTGGTAGACGGGGGCAAACAATTTTTGAATTCTCTGGGGTCACCACAATGGTTGACCACTCTGCTGGCCGACGGTATCGGTGGTGGTATTCAGGTAGTGGCAACGTTTATTCCGGTAATTGGTGCCTTGTTCCTGTTCCTGACCTTGCTGGAGGAATCTGGTTATATGTCCCGCGCGGCTTTTGTGATGGATCGGTTTATGCGCCGACTGGGTATCTCAGGAAAAGCCTTTGTCCCCCTGATCATTGGTTTTGGCTGTAATGTCCCCGGGATTATGGCAACCCGAACCCTGGATAGTCAACGTGAGCGTATTTTAACCGTGATGATGGCACCCTTCATGTCATGTGGAGCCCGACTTGCTGTTTATGTTCTGTTTGCCTCTGCCTTTTTTCCATTACAGGGGCAGAATATTGTCTTTTTACTTTATTTAATCGGTATTTTCTTCGCTATTATTACTGGTTTGTTACTAAGAAAAACCTTATTGCAAGGCAAGGTCGATGATTTTTTTATGGAGTTGCCGACTTATCAGATTCCCAGCTTGAAAAATGTCCTGATTAACACCTGGAATAAACTCAAGGGATTTATTCTGGGAGCGGGCAAGATCATCGTGGTTGTTGTCATGCTGATCAATATCGTGAATAGCCTGGGTACCGATGGTAGTTATGGTAATGAGAACTCAGAAAAATCCGTGCTTAGTGCTGCGGCAAAAGCCGTAACTCCCCTTTTTGAACCGATGGGGATTCGTGAAGATAACTGGCCAGCAACGGTTGGTATCATGACAGGATTACTTGCCAAAGAAGTGGTAGTAGGCACGCTGGATGCTCTTTATGGAAAGATGGATCAGGCTGTTGCGCCGGTTGCAGACAGCAACCCGGAATTCCAGTTGGCAGCAAGTCTTAAGCAGGCGTTGGCAACGGTGCCTGCGAACCTGAAGGATGCACTGGAAAATGTGGCAGATCCATTAGGTATTGGAGCGGTCACCCATACCACAAATATTGCTGAAGCGGCAGCTTCCCAGGAAGTCAGTACCAGCACGTTTGGTGCTATGGTCAGTCGTTTTGATGGCAAAATTGGCGCTTTTGCCTATTTGCTGTTTATTTTGATGTATTTTCCCTGTGTCGCTGCTACCGGAGCCATGTATCGTGAAGTAGGCGCACGCTGGACACTACTCGGTGTCAGTTGGACAACAGGTCTGGCGTATACGGTTGCGGTACTCTTTTATCAGTTGGCCACTTTTAGCCAGCATCCTGCTCAGTCGCTGATGTGGGTTGGTATTTTGTCTCTGGGTTTGATGTTAGTGGTTTACCTGTTGAACCGGGCAGGTAAGAAAGCGCCAAAAATACCAGGAGTTGTTGTATGATACTGGGAGATATTCGCGATTATCTGAAACAGCGACAAACCGTATCGTTACAGGATGTTGCCACTCATTTTGATCTGAGTGACGAGTCTGCCAGTCTGGCAATGGACTACTGGCTAAAAAAGGGCAAGGTGCGTGTATTAGCCGCGACTTGCAGTTCATCCTGTGGAAGTCACTGTGGAAGCGCTGGGGGACAGTACCAATGGGTTGGACAAAATCCTGTTCGGTGGTTTAACCTGGATACAATAAGGAGGCGCTGATCAAGTCCCGGTTCCAGGAGCTACTCTCGGATAAGCTCCCTAATCATCTGTATCAATCACTTCTCCATAGAGAATAAGTGAATGGTCAACTAGCTTGTAACCATGCTCTCTAGCGATTTCCCGCTGTCGTTGCTCAATAATTTCATCATGAAACTCAACAATTTTTCCTGTTTTGATATCGACAATGTGATCATGGTGTCCACCCTGATTTAGCTCAAAAACAGATTGGCCGCTTTCAAAGTGATGCCGTATGACCAAACCTGCCGTTTCAAACTGGGTGAGTACCCGGTAGACAGTAGCCAGGCCAATACCAGATTCATCTTTTAGCAAGAGCTGGTAAATGCTCTCAGCCGTAAAATGCCGCTTGGAAGAGTTTTCAAGCAGTTCTAGAATTTTGACACGAGGCTGGGTGATTTTTAGCCCGGCTTTTTTTAAATCTTTTTGATCCATACAGAGGTTAGCGCGATCACCAATAGAAAAAGTATTATACCGAAATGAGAATGATTTGTGTTGAATATTAAAACCTGCTTTTCATTTAATAAAAGTTGCTGTATTCTCCACGCCTGAGCGAAAACTGTCGGGGCGTAGCGCAGCCTGGTAGCGCACCACAATGGGGTTGTGGGGGTCGAGTGTTCGAATCACTCCGTCCCGACCATTTTTCACTTTCAGTCCAGTCAGTATGTTGCATACTCTTCTCTTCACTTTTTTGCATGTTTTTAGTATGTAACCAGTTGTTTTTTATTGGATTGTCTCTATTCGGCTGAGGATTCCAGGATGATTTATCCTTTTTTAAAGTACAACGTATTCAAACCTTTACCTTCCGCTTCCCTATAGACTGAGGGTGGGGGAATATCTTCTACAAAGCGATAATGTGGTGCGAGTTGTGCCATATGCTCCAATAAAAACTCACGTCCCAGTTCAGGCGCATTCAGGCACAATAGTAAGTGAGCTTCGGGTGCCATGAATTGATCCAGACGACGCAGGATTTTGGGGTAATCACGTTCGCTATTGACACTGCCACGTTGGAAAGTAGGTGGGTCACAGATAAGCAAGTCGAATGGCCCTCGACGCTTCAGGCGTCCAAATGATTTGAAAATATGCAGTTTTTCGAAGGAAACTTGTTCCAGAGGGTGGTGGTTGAGTTGATGGTTCCTGCGACCGGTATTTAGCGCAGCACTACTCATATCAATATTTAATACCGAACGTGCGCCACCGGCGATGGCAGCAACAGAAAAGCCGCAAGTATAGGCAAACAGGTTGAGCACCCGCCTGGACTGGCTGTGTTGCTGTACCCACTGTCTACCGTTACGCATATCCAGAAATAACCCGGTGTTGCGGTTTTTTCCCAGTTGAATATGGAAGTGAAGATTCCCTTCAAGGATCTCAAGCTGTTGAATGGCCCTGCCTCGAATGAGCTCTACCGGGCCGGAAGTTTCGTAGCGGTGCTGTAGCTGGATACTTTCACAGCTGGGTAAATGTACACGTAACGCATCGGCCAGTGTTTCTACCACCTGATGAGGTTCCGGGGCGTAGAGTGTGATCAGTATAACGGGAGGCAGCCAGTCAATAGTGATGTGGTGTAGCCCGGTATAGGCGTGTCCTCGACCATGAAAAAGCCGTTGTGCCTGTACGAGCGACTGTGGGGTGGAAGGGAACTGGATATAGTCCAGCACCCGGCTTATTGGGGAGCGGGGCATTGATAACCAATAAATAGTTGTTTAAACGAGGGTTGTAATGCTTGAGGCAGTGCCGTATAGCTTTTTTTGGCTTGACACAAAGGTGCTTGTATACATTGTTTCTGGACTTTGAGTCGATCAGCCAGTTTTTTTCGGGAAAGTAACAGGCAGGCATCTTTATAGTTTGAAAAAGCACCCAGTTTTGAGGCGAGTAAATAGGTATGGAGTGGATGATCAGCGGGTAATGAACGACTGGCTGAATCCAGGTTTTTCATACTCTCCGAGAGTGTGTTGAGTAAGGGGTTGATATCTTTGTCAGAGGCTGTACGACCACGCAATACCAGTATTTTCTGGCGGGTTTTATCATTATCAATCAGGCTTGGCAGAATATTCATCATCACATAATCACGATCACCCAGCGCATTATTTTGCTGTTGGTGTTGTTGTAACGCGCGTTGTTGATAGTCTTTGGCGAGTGCGTATTTTTGTAAACGCCAATAACTCATGGCTCGGAGTGCATAGGCATTGCTGAGTAACCCCATTTTCTGGAGTGAGCCTTCATCTGCTTTTGCCAGGCTGTCAATCACTGCTGAATAGGCTGCACTGATTGCCGTGCTTTCAAGCGCGGGCAATCCGGATTGGATAGCCCGACCGGAAAGCGTGTTGAGTTTCTGTTGGTTTTCTAGCTGGGCGGCTGTATTAAAGGCTTGTTGTGCTTCTTTGAGTGCATTACTTGTGCTACAACCACTGCCTGCTCCAACCAGGCAAGTGAGCAGAAAAACCGTTACAATACCTTGTATCTTCATGATTTACCTCGCTAGTTGATGACCTGCAATGCTTGTTGTAATTCCTGGTTAAAGGCAGGTAGATCCCAGGCTTTTCCGGACTGTATAGCAATGATTTCGTTGCTAAAGACGGTTTCTATTTGCGCCAGACTGGCCGCGTTAATTTCTGCTTTGGTCAGTGTCTCAATCGTCATTTCCATGATCTGTGCAAGCATATCGCCTTTGGCAAATTGCCAGGCTGCTGCGGATTCTTCTGGTTGCTCGCTTAGCAGCTTGCCCAGTACGACTTGAAAGAGTCGTTCCAGTATACGCTGATCTCCCTGAGCTTTATTGAAAAACTCCAGGCGTAGAGCCGCACCACGAATCCCGGCTTGCAGGATTCTGCTCCCGTTCTGACTATTAATGCGCCCAGCACCGATAGTGTTGATGACAGTGAGCATGCTATCCAGTGCAGCTCCCAGATATTTATTATCTTCTCCTGCTTTTTTGACCAGCCATGCAGGGTTGGCTGCGACTTCTTCCAGTGTCGTATCTAACACAGCTTTTAGGTCATCACGCCCCAAACGCAGCCGCCATGGGTCCCCTGGTTCCGGCTTCTGAGCCAACCGGGATAGCAGGGTTTTGCTGGCCAACATGAGCAGGTGATCCTTTCCGGTAGTATTTTTGTCCGGCCAAAGTTGTTCGATATTGGTAGCTGATTTCTCAATAATCAGGCGGATAACATCAGGCAGTAAAGAGGGTGTTAGTGCGATTGATGGATCCAGAAGTGCTGCGCTTACATCGCTGATTACTTTCTGGATAGCCGGGTGAGTGCTGTTACTGAGTAGTTCCGGATACCGACTCACGGTGCCAATGGCGGTTTTGACTAGCGCGTCCAGTGCCGTGCGGTTAAAGGCGGAAGAAAGCTGTCCACCGGGTGCGTCCAGTACCAGTGAAAAAATAGCGCTGCTGATATCTTTAACGACGCTTGCTTTGGCAGTATTGTCAATATCCAAAAAGGTTGTCGGGTCATTTGCAACAGCTACCCCTGCGTGTTGAATGACACTCCGAAAAATCGTTTCCGCCAGTGAAATAGCCTGAGTGTGTGCTTGTGGGTCATCGACAGTCGTGAAATAACGACTTATATCCTGTGTCAGGCCACTGGCTGTTTGCTGAATTAAACGCTGTACATTAGCATCAACCGTAATGATATCAGACTTTTCGGCGACCGTTTCCAGCAGAGAAACAGTCAGGCGCCGGGGTAGGCGTTGAATATCCTGTTTCCATTCTGCTGTAGAAAAACGTACCCCATCCATCGCCGAAAAAAGGGCGTACAGAGCCATGCCTTCGCGTGAATCGATATTCAGGCTGCCGGGTACATCCTTGAAGTAATCAACACCTATTTCCAGGAAAGTACCTGCCATTCGTTTCAGGACACTGAGGCGAGGGCTTTGTGAAAGACTGTTTTGGCGAATGCTGAACAGGTTAACCAGTGTTTCTGCAGCAACATCAGACTCCTTGAATGCGGTCTGGGCGATAATATGTTGTCTGGCTGTTTCACGGTAGGCATCCGTCTGTTTGTACCAGGTTCTGAGTGCATCCCGTAAAGATTTGCTAACTTCATTCTGAGTACTATTGAGCTCCATATCCAGCTGGATAAGAAGTTCTTTTAACTCAGCCGGATCAGAGTCATTGGGCTGATAAGTGGAGAAGAAGTCAATAATACCGTTATCATCACGTGTGATAGAAAAGTCCAGCAGGGGAAGAACAAAAGCAGCATCACGGACGGTATCAATATAGCTGCTACGTGCTACATCACCTAAGCGTAATAAACTCTGAATAGTAAAGAGTAGCGCCTGTGGACCCATGGTTTGTCCTGTTAAGAGTTGGCGGGAAATCTGGAAGCTTGTCCGAGAACCAGGAAACTACTGTAAATCTCATGAGTACTTTGATCCGGGCTTATTGAAATCGTTAAATAGCAGCGGCTATACATCTCTTTCAATCATTTTGGCTTATGGCACTTTGTGGTTTTTTACTATGCTTCCTGTAGTCCGACAGGCTTCTGGTGTTTATAGCGGATTAACAGGCTCTTGTCATTCAAAAATATCAGAAACCTGTGGCGGAATATCTCTATGGGTAGCCCTAATTGTATATTTCAGGAAGCTATCAAATCTTATAGAATGCCCTTCCTCTTATATTTGGATTGAATAAAATGAGTTATATGAGAACCCCTCTGGATCTACCCTTTGAGCGGTGTACGGATGGCTACTTGCAAAACAGGGATGACTGGAATGAAGATGTGGCAAGACAAATGGCATCTGAGTGGAAAGGCCTGCAATTTACAGATGAGCATTTACCGGTGTTGTATTTCATTCGTGATTATCATGAAAAACATCAAACAACACCGGATGTCAGGGAGGCCGCTGAATTTCTGATGGAGACAATGGGGATGGACAAGAAGGCAGCAAAAAAGCACCTGTTCAAACTCTTTCCCAACGGCTATATGCAGCAAGGCATTCAGTTGGCAGGAATGCGACGCCCTACGGCCTGGTGTGTTGGTTAGGGTTCAGATAGAACCTGTTTTTAGTCATATAGAGGGTAACAACCGGGTTTTGGTTCATCAAAAAAATGCCACTTGTTGCCCGGGATGTGCTGAAAGACCTTCTGTTTTCTTTGTTTTCCTGTATTCGAACCGGGGATATTTCTGATCAGGATTTTTTCTATGTTATCAGGGAATTTTGCATAGATTGCTGCGTAAACTTCCGGGTCTTTTTCTCCGCTATCACCTATTAAAATAAACCGGTGGCGGGGATAGCGTTTGATGAGTGTACTAATGGCTGAAATTTTGTAGTCCATGGATGATAGGAAGAAGCGAATAAAGCTGCTGTCCATTGTGCGAAAGTTGCGTAGAGAGTAACTGCCCCTGGGGTAGTGTGTTTGCATGAAAGGTTGCAGGCTGGGGTAGAGTTGCCAGGGGGAAGCTGATATATAATGAAAGTAGGCACCTTGTTGTTGTAGATGGGCATAAAAAGCGGGCATCCCGGGTGTGGTTTCATAGTCCTTGAAAAAGATATGCTCAATGAGTGATTTTTTATCCGGTACATTACTGACTTTAATGGTGTCATCAATATCAGAAATGACACTGAGTCCAGTTTCAGGAATGAGCTGGATGTTTGCCTGAAACTGACGCATGTCGCCTTGGGGGAGTACAGCAGGAAGCTTAATCCAGGAGCTGTCAGGTGTGCTGAGTGTCGCTTTGATAGTAAAACGGGTGTGTCCATTGGCTTTACTGCGGGGGGAAGTGTATGTGTTTTGATTTAATCGCACTGTAATGCGTTTATTACGTTCGTTATCGACAAGAAACCATTTGATACGTTCTTTGAAAAGTGCAGAGTGTGCCTGCTCTTCACTGATATCTGCCAGCTCCAGTAATTCACCTATAAAAGTACTCCCCCATTTCTGTGTCAGTGAGCCGGGCTCGGGTTCAAAAACCCAGGCATGGAGTGGTATCTGCCATTGCTTATCACCGCTTTGGTTAGCACTGGTTGGGAAAAAAATGATCTCTTCGTCCTGCTTGAGAGGGGAACCAAAAAGTATCCAGTTAGGTACCAGAAAAAGGAGTGCTATTAAACGGGCAAAGGTGTTTTTGGGTGTAGGGAGCATTGGGAGCTTAAAAAGCGTAAGCGGTTGTTGTAATGGCTGACAGTGTGTTGTTGCGTGTGTTAGGCATTTATTTTCTGTTTGAGAGCATTTTAAAAGCATGTAGAGGCAGTCACGTCAGCGTGTTTGACGCTGGTAACCGATGGTAATACAAAAAGGTGGATCGGTATACTGTGATTAGTGGTGCCTTGGCTGGATATTTCCCCTATAATACCGCATCCACAGAATCGATTGAAAACTAACTTATAATTGGAGGATCAAATGAAAGTCATTTTATTAGGCGGACCTGGCGCAGGAAAGGGAACACAGGCAAGCTTCATCTGCGAGAAGTACGGTATTCCACAAATCTCGACAGGTGACATGTTACGTGCGGCTGTAAAAGCGGGTACTCCGCTGGGTATTGAAGCCAAAAAAGTGATGGATGCGGGTGGCCTGGTGTCAGATGAAATAATTCTTGGATTGGTAAAAGAGCGTACTGCCGAGCCTGATTGTAAGAGCGGTTTCCTGTTTGACGGTTTTCCCCGTACACTGGCACAGGCTGATGCTTTGAAAGAGCAGGGTGTTGATATTGATGCAGTGGTAGAGATTGATGTTGATGATGCAGAAATTGTTAAGCGCATGAGTGGGCGCCGGGTGCATTTGGCCTCCGGTCGGACTTATCATGTTGTATTTAATCCACCTAAGGTGGAAGGTAAAGATGATGAGACAGGTGAAGACCTGATTCAGCGTGAAGATGACCAGGAAGAGACGGTACTGGAGCGTCTTAAGGTATATCATGATCAAACTGAACCCTTAATTGAGTATTACTCTTCCTGGGCGGCGTCTGGTGATGAAAAAGCACCGAAATATATCAAAGTCAATGGTATTGGTAGTGTGGACGATATCAAGCAGAGTATTTTTGACGGGTTAGACACGGTATAGCTCATCTTTATAACCTGAACCTGTGATTTACTCCCTGTTATAAAGTCATGGGGTCAGGTAATAAACCTAAATTCCTCAGTTAAACACTTCCAGCATTAAATAAACTACTGATAGTATTAAAGTAAGAAACTTTATCTATCTTCACTTATAGAGTGAAGGCGCTACAGTCTATAGAGCAACCCTCTTCGGCTGACTGGCTATGTAAAAAAACTCATTAAGGATTAACCATTAATTCCTTTTTTTACTACGCCATTCAGCCGAAGAGAATCACTTTATAGGCTGTCTAATTGAGGATTTCAGGATGAATAAAGGGTGTTGTAATGGTTCAGCTTGTCCCTCTGTTTTGCCCAATAGTTGTGTCACTTACAGGGATAGAAATCGTTAAATTGTGACGGTTATTCGCCTCTTCCAGGAATCGCACCTTTCACCTTTTGAGAGTCCTGTAATTTTCGCTACGTCTCCTATTCCCAAACAAGTTCCTAACGTAATAATTCTGCGGGTATAACACCAATGCCAGGTATGGAGCGTGCTTGTGAAGTATTGTTTTGGGTGTAGTAGGTGGGGCGGTAATAACGCATTTTTCCGTTATAGCGATAATGCCCTGTGATTGGAAAGCGAAACAGAACATCCTCCATTTTGGGGCCTTCTGCAATATTGTGTACGATTAAATGACGACGTGAGTCCTGTTTGGAGCGCTCATCGACCACGATGCCGATATGCCCCTGACCGGGTCCAAGTTGCCAGGTCACGATATCTCCGGGTTTATAGTGTTGAGGGTTGCGGGTAATGGGGAGCCTGGTTCCATGACGGTTAAGAAAAGCCTTCAGGTTGTAAACACGGCGGTGGTCGATATTGGTGTCCGGCCCTTTGAGTTGCCATTTGCTAAGGTTCGGATAGGCGTTAAAGTTATTTTGCATGTCCTTATGAACCTGTTGCTGTAAGTCAATCCCCAGCTTTCGGTAACTGCGAATGACAACGTCGGTACAGACACCAATATTGGGTGGGACATCCCCCCAGGGGTACCCGATTTTAATATACCGACCGTCATAGACTACCTGGTGCTGGGTGCGGCTCTTGGCTGCATTTGATAGTCGATGGGCAAATGTATTGGTCTTAGCCAGTGTGACCGGGCGTTTGACAGGCCTGGTTTTCTTTTTTACGGGTTCTGCTTCAGGTATTTGGGTAGTAGAAGGGTCTTTTTGATTAGCCGGGTGTGTTGTACTACAGCCGGCTACGAACCCGGCGATAGTAAGCATGAGTACTAATTTCATCCAGGCTGTAGCCGGGAAGGTTGTTTTTTTTATTATCTTGTGCGCTACATTAAAAGCCATATTCAAATACCGGAGGGTAGTAATACTGATCACTGATGGTCGAGTCGAACAAGCCCGCATCGTTCAATAAGTAAATAATACCGATAAATAAAGCGATTACAAATAAAGCAGACAGAACGATCTTGATAATACTGTAGGGCCGTTCTCCCTGAATTTGTCCATTGCGCCCGTTAATAACAAAGCGATAGGTTTTACGGTTATAGCGAAAGGCAGCAGACCATACGGGTAATAAAAGGTGTTTGAAGGTCGTGTTGTCATGCTGGGTATTGCGTGCAGAAATACGTTGCTGATCGCCTCCTATATCCTGATAAATTCGCTGCGTAATAATACGGCTCATGCGGTTACGTGCCTGTTCAAAGCCCTGATCCAGAGTGACTTGATAAATTTCACTACGAAAACCGCTCAGATAAGCTTCAGTATAAGGAACCAGGTTCTCAAGATCCCATGGATGAAGGTTGTCAATGATCGTGCGTGGCAAGGTTTTGGTGGCACCAATCAGAACATCATCAAAGTGTAAGAAAACATTACCTGACACAGGAGTCCAGCGGACTCTGGGGACATTTCTGACTTGCCGTACAGGTCGCCCATTGATAAAGGCGGTATAGACTTGTCGATCATAGTAAACGGTACCACGCATGCCATCGTAGCGTGTTTCAGTATCACTGTCATATGTCCAGTAGGGTAGATAGATACCGGTTAGTTTTTCATCCCGTTTGGATTTGTTTTTTAATGAGGAGGGTGCAAACCAGCGACTGGTGATCCAGTTGTCAAAGATTTCCTGTGCCTGTTTTTCACGAATAATAAACGGTAATAGGGATTCAGGGTGAATATAGCGGGCATCTTCCTGACTAATGACTGCAGGGGCTCCGCAGAATGGACAGTTCCCTGCCGATTCATTGGGTTTAAGGCTAAATTTGGCACCACACGAAGGGCAATTCAGGACAGAGATAACACGCCTGGGCTCATCTTTAAGTTTATCAAGCCTTCTGAGTGCAGCGCGAAAATCAAATTCATGGATGGGAGTCCAGTCAACCTGGATCAGGTTGACGAAACCACAATAGTCGCATTTCAGGGAGTCTGTACCGGGTGCATATACTAATTCTGCGCCACATCGCTCACAGGGAAAATGGCTCTGCTGGCGTGTCTCTTCCTCTAATGAGTAGTTTTTAACTTTCACTCGTGATGATCGTGTATAGCTAGAGTTCTGGTGGAATCAGCTTGCCAATTTCCTCAACATGACGGGCACTTTTCCAGTCTTCCATGCCTTCCGTCCACACCAGGGAGTCTGGTGTGAGCTTGCCATCCTTGATGAGGATTCTGATGGCAGCAAGGTCATGCGGCCCTGTTGCCTTGTCATCAATAGCAACATGCCAGAGTGTTTGTGTGGGTAGTGGGGGGGGTGGTGTAGCGGGTGTTTGCCCGTCTTTACCTGTAGCAGGTGATGAGGGGGTATTGAGTGAATCTGCCATTTTATTGGCCATGGCGAATCCCATACCCATATCCATGGCGCTTGAAGCACTGCCACCTGTGCCAAGTGCTTCTGCTGACTGGTATTTAATGTATTGATCAAGGTCTCCAACCATTCCCATACTGACCCGCTTGTCCAGTGCTTCTTCGACACTGGATGGCAGGGAGATGTTTTCTACCAGAATCTTGGTAAGTTCCAGACCATATTCTTCGAATTCGGAAGAGATAGTGTCTGTTAAGTATTTGCCCAGTTGATCATAGTTGGCAGCCAGATCCAGTACGGGGATCTTTGAGCTGCCTGCAATATTGGTAAATCGGGAGATGATCAGGTTGCGTAATTGGTCACTGATTTCATCTACGGTAAAGTGGCCATCGGTACCCGCTATTTCACGGATGAACTTCACGGGGTCTTTAATGCGTATAGCATAGGTTCCAAAAGCACGTAACCGGACACCACCAAACTCTTCATCACGAATCATAATGGGGTTTTTTGTGCCCCATTTCAGATCAACAAACTGTTTGGTACTGCAAAAGTAGATTTCCGCCTTGAAGGGGCTTTGTAGTCCATGATCCCAGTGTTGAATAGTTGATAAAATGGGCAGGTTTTTGGTTTCGAGTTCATACATGCCCGGTTCAATCACATCAGCGACTTCGCCTTCATTAACAAAGACAGCGACCTGTGATTCTCGCACAGTCAGTTTTGCACCGTACTTTATTTCGTTACCATAGCGCTCGAAGCGGTAGATCAGGGTATCATGACTGTCATCTGTCCATTCTATGATGTCAATGAACTCACCGAATAGTTTGTCGAATAGTCCCATATTTATACCTCTTTTTTCCCATTCTCTAGTTGCTGGGGGTTTTCCAGCTTTGTAGCTTGTTCTTCGGCACGTGCTTTGGCAGCAAGCATGGCTTCATGTAATTCGGTTTCCATTTCAGTTAGTTCGGCAACGGCTTTATGCCGGGCAGCCCGGCCTTCTTCGGCAATTTGCAGGCTGTCATTAATCGTTGCGATGAGGGAATCATTGGCTTTTCGTACAGATTCAATATCAAAAACACCTCGTTCTATCTGCTTACGTACTTCAAGATTACCCTGTTGCAAGTTCTCGGCATTTGATTCTAACAGCTCATTCGTCAGGTCGGTGGCATTTTTGACCGAGTCTGCCGCATCACTCATACGAAAAATAGTGACAGCTTGCGCTAGCTGATTTTTCCATAGAGGGACAGTATTGATCAAGGTTGAGTTGATTTTCGAGATCAGGGATTTGTCGTTCTCCTGTACCAGTCTGATGCTGGGCAGGCTTTGCATGGCAACCTGTCGGGTCAGACGCAGATCGTGTACGCGTCGCTCCAGGTCGTCCCGGGCACTACGCATATCCCGGAGTTCTTGTGCCAATAGCATATCTTCCTTGTTTGCTTTGGCTTTTTCAGCCATTTCGGGCAGTATTTCGGTGTTCAGTTGTTCCAGCTTTTTCTCTCCTGCAGCAATATACAGTTCCAGCTTGTGGAAATAGTCCAGGTTAGCCTCATACAATTTATCCAGAGAGATGATATCGGTTAGCAGCTGTGTCTTGTGCTCTTCCAGGTTGTCCGTGATGACGTTGATCTGTTTGCGTACGTCATCGTATTTGCTGAGGAATTCGGCGACAGGCTTGGCTTTGCCGAAGAGTCGGCTGAAGAAACCGGGCTTACGGGTAGGGTCGAGCTGGTCAATGTCAAAGCCTTTGATGGCAACAACTATTTCATTCAGGGAACGACTGGCATTGCCAAGATCCTTGTTTTTTACCCCTTCAAGCATGTTTTCGGAGATCGTGCTCATATCCTCCTGCGCTTGTGTGCCAAAAAACAGGATAGAGTTTCTGTCTTTCAGGTCGATTTCCTCCATAATGGGGGTAATGAGGTTTTTATCTTCCTCGGATGCTTCATCATAAGCAATGATATCACTGGATATATCCTGGTCACTGGTTAGTTCTGTACCCGCAATGATTTCGGCTTCTGTTGTCGTTGTCTCTGTTTGTTGCTTGTCAGACATGGTCTACTCCTGTCCTGGTGATAAGAGGTTGATGCCCTTTTTCTGCTTGTTAACAGGGAGCAGGAAAGGGCCGGAAAGATTACAGGTGTCGTTATCAATTCATGTGATGCACGAGGTTCCAATAAATGGAAGCGATGTTTTTTATGTGATTCCTTCCTGCTTTAGCTGTGTTTCCAGCACTTCAATTTGTACGTCAAGATCAAAGCGGTCGTTTTCTTTTAGCCTGGTATGTTGTGTATCAAAGGTTTCTTCAATGGACTCCAGTACACGAATAAAGTTGGCATCCAGCGTGTCTGTAGTGGCATCTCGGCGATGAGTCTCAGCATATTTTTGTGTGACACGCTCGGCTCCTGAAAGGTAGACTTTGAGAAACTTGCGTGCTCTTTGCAAGTCTCTGGGGTCTTCCTCGATGACGTTCAGTATTTCCCGTGCCTTGTCGATAATGCGATCAAGGCGACGTTTTAGATCCAGGTTCTTGATACTGCGTTTGGCATTTTCCAGTCCTGATATTTTAATCTCGGCGGCTTCCAGCGCGTCAATCACTTCTTCGGCTGTGACACCAAGGGAAACACTCCCCGTTTTATTTTTGCGTGGATCCAGTCCATAGGAAAACATGAACCCCAGCAACGCGGCCCCCCCCATGAGAATACTACTAAAGAGGGGTTGCGGCGTGGTGAAATAGGCCGTGAGTCCGGTTGTAATGGCGAGGATAATGGCGGCAACTGTTTTATAGGGGGTGCCGGGTGCACGGGCGAATTTTTTTCTTTCAAAGCTGGATTCTATTTTTAATCCATGACGGGCAATGATTGCAGCAACGGTAAAGCCTGCAAAGGAGGTACCTAATACTATAGTTTTCCAGAAGTTTCCCTGTATCAGTGAAATAATGGCGGCTATCAGGATGGGCACGGGTAAAAAATAAAGCAGGACACCCTTGAGGCCGTAGCGTACTTCATGGACCACATCAGCTGTTGAATTGATGCGTTTTATTTTAGACATGATTGGTCTGCCGTCAGGTGGCTATCAGGTAATACAGTGCCTGTATCGAGACAACCCCAACACTAGCCAAAAGAAGTAATAAGCCAAGTAGTTTTTTAAGTATGTAGGGCAAGCGTTATCCTCTTGTTAATGATACTTCAAAAGTATGCATCTGAGTATAGCATCTGGTGATGTATTCAACAGGGCTATTCGATCAGATGCAACTGTAGTATATGGGCTTATCTTTATATATAAGCATTTACCTGAATAATCAAGCAGATTGGTAGAATTTGGGATAAGTGGCCGAAGCGGCAGGGCCAGGAGCCTGTCTGGAAACTAGGAAGTTACTGCAAACCCCATGAGTATCATAATCTGAATCTGAGCTTATTGAAATTATTAAATAGCGGTGGCTATTCGCCTCTTCCAATAATCTCACCTTATGATGCTCCTGTGATTTTCGCTACACCTCCTATTCTCGGACAGGCTCCTGGAACCGGTTGATAATTATTTTTTCAGACATAAATTAAGTAGAATTAAATAAAGTAGGGTTTTGTCGGAGCTACCTGATAGAATCGCGAAAATTGTATTAGCCGATTGCTTGATTGTTGTTGTGTCTGTTTGTTTAACAGGGCAAATGGCGGAAATCTTCTGCTGTAAACATTATAGGGCAGGGCCAAAACTTACTGGATTGAAAAAGAGGACGATTTCGTGTCATTACTAATTACTGATGAATGTATCAACTGCGATGTTTGTGAACCAGAATGCCCTAACGAGGCGATTTCAATGGGAGATGAGATCTATGAAATCGATCCTAATAAATGTACGGAGTGCGTGGGTCACTATGATGAACCCCAGTGTGTTGAGGTATGTCCGGTTGATTGTATTCCCAAAGACCCGGATAACGTGGAAACTGAAGAAGAACTTATGCTCAAGTACGAGCATTTGATGGCTCAATAAGGTCAACAGGTTTTGCCGGGTCATTGATGGGTTCAGGGCTGGAAGTGTCGGAGGGCAGGGGGGTGACGATAGTTTCAACCACATAATCTGATATAGGAGGCTCCACCATGCTGGCCTCTGATAAAGGTGTTCCCACCCGGCTGGCTTCTCTGCGGCTATGCAGGGTGAGGGGCTGGCCTTTTTTATGAATACAGTAATTTAGCCCGGTCTTGTAGCATAGTTGTGCATTTATTTTTTCTCCGGTTTCTTCCAGCAACTCAGCGAATTCAAGATAGCCTTGTGCATTGGGGGCCAGATTTAGGCTGGCCTCAAAAAAGTGCCGTGCTTTTCCCCATAGCTGGTTTTTACGATAAAGTCGGGCAAGGCTAAGTAAAAACACAGGACTTTTATCATGTTCGGGCAACCACTTTTCAGCTTGCCTGATCGCTTGATTGATATTGTCGTGACTGGACAGGCCGTACCACTCTGCGAGTTTGTCGTCCCACTGTTTGTTTAATGTCGTAACCATAAGTTTGTTGGCGGTAGTATTATCGCCTGCTGCAAGGAGTGCTTTGCTGTAAAACAGAATAGTCGTGGGTCTGTTGCGGGTGGCAGCAGGTAGCTTTTTCCACTCGGCCTTGAGCCTGGAAAGATTATCTTCACTGGCATACATCTGGAAAATGCCTCTTAAGGAAGCAGTCTCATAAGCCATCCATTCTTTTTTATTCAGGATGTCCTGTTTTTGCATCTCTGGCAACATGCTGGAGAGATTTTTCCAGTCTTCTTGCTTGTAATAGGATTTTGCCAGCAGTTTTTTTGCATAGCGGTGTTTGGGGTGTGTTTCCAGCAGGGTAACCAGACCGGCACGTGCTTGTTCGAGCTGGCCTGCATAGAGTTGCATTTCGGCTTGCGAAATAGCAATGGCAACCTCGGTATTGCCACCAGAAATTTCATTGGCGCGTTTAAGGTATTGGTCACGTTCTTCAAAGGCTTCTTGCATATGTGCTGCACGTGCAGCGCCCAGGTAATGCAGCACAGCCATTTTGGACTGCTCTGCATCAGCAAGCAGCTGTGTTTTGGCGCTATTCCAGTTACCTTCAATCAGGGAGATCAAGCCTTGTAATAACCCATTCTGGGTTCTTTTCTCAACTTTTCTTTCACGGTATAAGCGGGTGTATTTTCTCAAGCTGAACAGGTGCTTGATTAGCCTGAGAAGTAGATAGAACGCAAGAAAAGTGACCAGCACTACGGCAAGGAATTTTGCAGTAGTAATTTCATAGTTGTTGCCTGCCCAGTAGAGAACAATGTTATCCTGATTGATTAACAGGTTATTGAAAAGCCAGAAAGCACCAGCAATCGCGGCCAGAATGAGCAAAATGGTAATCATCATTGGGGCTTGCCCCCTTGTGGAGAGTGTTCGGAGAGTAGCGTCACGAATTGATCCAGCGCTGTTGAAATGGTAGGCAGTGGGGGAGCCAGGTTTTGCATATCCAGTTGTTGCAAGTCAGCAATCCAGGGTTTGGCAACAGAGGGGGCATAATACGTGTTTAGCATGTCTTCCAGTTTTTTAATATGTTCGTGATAGGCTTTATTATGACGTTGCATTAATAGTAAACGCAAGGATTCCAGGCGTAACTTTAAGAGTAAATCTATACGCTCCTTGTTGCTTTTATCCAGCACATACCGTGGGGGGTCTGTTTGCTTGCGTATTGTAATGGATTCATTCAGGTATTTTTTCACCTTACCGGGAAAGCTGTTGGTTTCCTCTATTTCAAATAGCGAAATTTCCTTACTGTTGGGCAATTCTTTTTCAATTTGAGCCAGAGGTTTAATCGCGTTTTCCAGTTTAGTTATCCGGTTTGATAGTTTTTCGATATCGGGCAGTGGAAACTGTTGTAGCCTGGCAATATCTTCAGCCAGTTTTTCTCTCACTGGCAGCCATTGTGGCGAACCGAGTTGAATCAGCAGCTGGTCTGCTTCTTCCAGCAAGGCCAGTGCGCTTTTCTTGTCATAGTTCATGTTGAGGCGTCGTTGTGCTGTTTCCAGTAAAAAGCGTATCTCGCTGAGTAGTGGCAGGGGGTTGTGGTCGGAAGTTTTTATTTGTTGTTGCAGGGTGAGTTCGGCGATTTGGTCAGTAACTGTTTTTGCTGAATACGCTGTTTTTTCACGAATCTGATCCAGTTCCTGCAGGGAGCTGGCCAGGCGTTGTTCGGCGGCTGATGATGTTTCTTCAAAATACTCACGAAGTGTTTCTACGTGGGCTTTATTGGCAGTTTGTTCAAGCTGTTGTTGGAGGCTCTGTATTTCGGTTAGAGCAAGTTTGGCCTTATCATGGATGCGTAGCCAGTGTTTATAGCCAACAGTAATACCCAGAACAGTAAAAAATAAAGCCAGAAAAGCGATGGATAATGCAAGCCTGGAGTTTTTATGCGTTTCGGCGGTGCGTTGTTCGGCCGCTGTATTGGGGGTATCTGAGGTGTTTGTATCTGTGTGATCCGGGTCTGTGTAATTCAATGTGGTTTATCCTGTCGTTTATAGGCTACAGTTTTACCCTGTTTGTTGACCTGGAGGCTCCGAGTAACTCCTGTTTCCAGGTGTTTTGTGGGATACATCAGAGCCCGTCATGGTTGTCGTGTTGCTTCTTCCAGGCTAGCACAGCATCCAGCATGTTTTCATCAGATGGATTTTTGGCCGCCCACACCGGGTTGCCCCGTTGCTGTTTAATTAATGCATTGTGGATGCGTTTACTACCTGCCAGCAAAGTGGCGCTTCCTAGCCAGGGAGGAGGTTCGTCATGCAGTAGTGAAAACAGGTTTTCACTACTCTCCACACTTGTCAGGGTGATTATATCAATTTTTGTGGCTTGCAGGGCTGTTCGTAATGAACGGTCTGGAATGGGTTGTTTACGTTGGTACACTGGCAGGGTAAAAATATTGGCACCACGTGCTTTCAGCGTCTGCTGTAATTGTTGGCGCCCACCTTCCCCTTTAATGATGAGAATGTTCTTTTGTCGCACTGTTTTCAGTTCGGCGAGTGCCAGCAGGCTTTCACTGTTAAACATTTTTTCAGGTTGCAGAGTCACCGGTATATGGGCGGCTTCCAGGTGTTGTGCAGTCTTTTTTCCTATGGCTACAACTTTGCAACGGAGTTGGCCTGGTACGGGATAGAGAAATGTGTTTATCCAGGGCTGGGCATGTTGTACGGCATTGCTACTGGTAAAAATAATCAGGTCACAGCTTGTGGGAAGTGATGATTTATCTGGCAGGAGAGGGTGTATTTCAATGACTGGGAGGTGGTGAACGGTTGCCCCCTGCTGTTGTAATAGCCGGCAAAAATTCTCAGCCTGGTGTTGGGGGCGGGTGACCAGTACAGAGCAATGACGTAATGGGGTGCTGGTTTTCAATGTCAGGTATGGATGCCAACGGCCTGCAACGCAGCATCGCCTCCTTGTGACAAAATGTCTTCAGCAACGCTAATTCCAATCGCTTCACCATCTTCAGCAGGCCCCTTTTTTTCGCTGCGAAACAGGGTAGAACCATCAGGAAACCCTACCAGACCACGGAGTCGTAATGTGTTTCCCTCAAGTTCGGCATAACTTGCGATGGGAACCTGGCAGCCGCCATTTAGGCGGGTATTCATGGCTCTTTCTGCCTGTACGCGCAATGCAGTGGCCTGATGGTTCAGAGGCGCAATCAGGCTGTTTACACGTTCATCATCCAGTCGGCATTCAATACCAATGGCTCCCTGGCCTACTGCTGGCAGGCTGCGCCCTGTTGGGATAGCCTGGGTAATACGATTGGCATACCCCAGGCGTTTTAAGCCCGCGCTGGCAAGGATAATTGCATCAAAATTCCCGTCATCCAGTTTATTGAGGCGTGTGTTGACGCTGCCTCGCAGATCCATGATACGAAGATCAGGCTGCTGCTCTCTTAATTGTGTTTGTCGCCGCAGGCTACAGGTGCCAATACGTGCATTATCGGGTAATTCATCCAGCGTGCGAAACTGATTGGAGACAAATGCATCTCGTGGATCTTCACGTTCTAGAATTACTGGCAGATACAGGCCAGCGGGAAAATCAACCGGTACGTCTTTCATGGAGTGGACAGCAATATCAGCTCTCCCTTCCAGTATCCCTGTTTCCAGCTCCTTGACGAATAAACCTTTGCCGCCAACTTTAGCCAGTGGCGTGTCCAGAATTTTATCGCCTTTTGTTGTCATGGTTACAAGTTCGACCTGTAGACCGGGGTGATGGGATTGTAACTGGCGAGCAACTTCATTGGCTTGCCACAGTGCCAGAGGGCTTTTACGGGTAGCGATTCGCAGGATGTCAGACATGGTTATCAGGCGTGCTGGAAGAGGAAGAGAGACTGTACTGTATCTTGGAGCAAGATTCCAGTACAGCAATGGTACTGATAACCTGGTACTCTCAATGCTTGATAACGGTTTTGTCACCCCGTCCCATGAACCTGCTCTGACTTTTCCGTTGTCTCCGGTTGGTCGGGCATCGAGGGGGTTATCTGTTTCGATGCCCGGTTTATTGAGCAGGGCAATTTATGCGGTATTAGTCATCCAGAATAAAGGTGATTTTCATCCGTACGATGTAATCAGAGATGGCACCATCCCGGACTTTTACCTGATGGTCTGCTACCCAGGCACTTTGTATGTTTTTTAGTGTTTTGTTAGCACGGGAAATACCATTTTCGACGGCATCATCAAAGCTTTTTGAGGACGAAGAGGTGATTTCGGTTATTTTTGCTACAGACATATTTGAAACTCCAATAGTGATTGTCACAGTGAGTATAGACACTAATTGTTAAATTGCATGTGTATCTACTGATGGTGCGACTAGCGTTAGTGATTTTTTGCCGAAGACGAGGGCTCAATTTATTCTGTTCAAAGATTCGACACTGCCGTAAGATGCAGGGGCAGGAAATCAGTTAGTTTTTCAGGCATAGTTACCCGGCGTGTTTCCTTCCGCATGGTACAAGAGTTGATCTAAAATAAAAGGATGTTAATGATGAGTGACGGTTTGTTTAAACGGCTGGATATTAAAATTCTAATCGTATCTTTATTTTTCTTGCCTGTGGTCGGGTGTGGTGATGAGTCATCCGGCATGCCGGACAGGCAAGGTTTATCCAGTCCAGATACATCACCTGTCCCGGCAGCTTCATCGGCACCCTCGCCATTTACCCCGGCTGATCCTGCATCAACGGTACCTGATCCTGTGTCCACCCCTTCACCTTCTCAAGCTACATCAAGGGTTATACGTATCTTGCCATTGGGAGATTCAATCACACAGGGTGGTGATGGTTATCCCAGTTATCGTCGTAGCCTATGGATGATGTTATCCGGGTTCAAGGTTGATTTTATCGGTAGCCACAACAGTTTCAATGGAAGCTCGCCCTATACGGACTTTGATCTTGATAATGAAGGGCATTGGGCCTGGGAAGCTGGTGAGCTGGATAACAGTTTGAATAGCTGGTTAGATGGTTATACCCCGGATATTGTGTTGTTGCATGCAGGAACAAACGATGTCGATCGGGGACAAAGTAACAGCAGCACCACCGCTGAGTTGGAAAGTATTATTGACAAGTTAAGAGCGAAAAATTCTGCTGTTATCATTTTAATGGCAAAGTTGATACCTATGCGGCATCGGGACACTACCGATATTAATCAGGACATTGAAGTACTGGCGGCTGAGAAAAGTACGGCAGTCTCTCCCGTAGTGATTGTTGATCAGTATACCGGTTACAATCCGGCTACGGATAACCATGATAACTACCATCCTAATACTCAGGGGGAAGAAAAAATGGCCAGGCAATGGTTTGCGGCATTGCAGGCATTTTTACCCTGATTTTTGCGATACCTGCTATTCCCGGGCAGCCTTCTGGGTATTAAAAAGGTAGTTTGTCCATTGTTCGAACAGTTGCCTGTCAGGAGAGATAACGACGGAGCGAGTTTGCATGGAAGGTTTGAAAACACTTTCATTGTCAAGGGTGCAGGCATACCCACCGGCCTCCTCCAGTATTAACGTCCCCGCAGCCAGATCCCACAGCTTCATGCCACCATGTAAGTACAAGTGTCCACGATTGGCGGCCATCCAGGCCCACTCCAGCACACAACTGCCCAGATTACGTTGTGATTTATAAGGTGGCTGTGTCAGGATACGCATCGCCAGTGCTGGGGGGAGGCGTTTGAGGTCTACAATGGCGATTGTTTTGTCAAGGCTGAAGCCACTGGACTGGCAATGTAGTGGTGCTCCATTGAGCCAGGCACCTTGTCCTTTGATGGCGCTGAACATTTCATCACGTATGGGGTCATAGGTGACCCCCATGACGACACGGCCTTTGCTAAAGAGTGCCAACGAGGTAGCAAACAGGGGGATGCCGGCGGCAAAATTACTGGTACCATCCAGTGGATCGAGGCACCACAACAGCGGTTCATCTTTTACCAGCGTCTCTTGTTCTTCAGGGCTCATTTCTTCACTAAGAAATGCAATCTCAGGATAGTGTTGAGCTAATGCCTGCTGGATGCGTCGATCCGTTGCCAGGTCTGCTTCGGTTAGCAAACTGCCATCTTCTTTTATTTCATAGCCAGTTTTTAGAAAACGTGGCAGTATCTCTTCTCTAGCGATCCGTTTGATCAGGTCTTCAATAACGTATTTATCAGGTAATGTCATTTTATGTATCGCTTACAGGTTAAACGGGGTACATCATGTAGTGGAATATCTTCATGAACAGTATTCTCATTGTACTCTTGATTCTGGCTGCATTAATTTTTTTCTGGCTGGATTCCATGAAAAGCCGGGAAAATGCCATCCGGGCTGCACATACAGCCTGTCGGGAAATTGATGTGCAGTTACTGGATCAGACGGTTTCCTTACAACATATAAAACTGGCACGCAATACTCGTGGCAGTTTGACCTTCAGAAGGATCTACGGGTTTGAATTTAGTGTTGAAGGGACAGAGCGTCGTTCTGGCCGGGCGATCATGAATGGGCAGAAGTTACAGCAAATTCAACTGGATGATGAGCGCGGAGTGGTGATAGAAACCCGGCAGCAGGATTAACAGGGCAGTAAGCCTCTTTTACCATTTAAGGAGCCTGATCAGAGGCTCCTTAAGTTAATAATTGCCTCACTATTTCGTAGTAAATCTGCTCCAGGGTATTCAGGTCCCTGACATTGACACATTCATTCACCTGATGGATAGTCGCATTAATGGGGCCCAGCTCCAGCACTTGTGCACCCGTGGGGGCGATAAACCGGCCATCGGAAGTGCCTCCCGAGGTGGATAGTTCGGGACTTCTTCCGGTCACTTTTTTAATGGCATCAACTGCCGCTGCAACGAGCTCTCCTTCAGGGGTAAGGAAAGGTTCACCGGATAGATGCCATTGGAGCTGGTAATTCAGGTGGTGTTTTTTCAGTAATGACACGACCTGTCGCTTGAGTTCATCAGCAGTCACTTCAGTAGAAAAGCGGAAATTAAAGACCACTTCAGCACTCCCGGGAATGACATTGGTAGCACCTGTGCCGGCATTGATATTGGAGATTTGAAAGGTCGTTGGAGGAAAGAAGGCGTTACCTTCGTCCCATTGCATTTGTGTGAGTTCTGCCAGCATGGGAGTAGCCAGGTGAATGGGGTTGCTGGCAAGGTGCGGATAGGCAACATGGCCTTGTTTGCCGAGGATAGTCAGTACACCGCCTAACGAGCCTCGCCGTCCGTTTTTAATGATATCGCCGAGCTGCTCCGAGCTGGAAGGTTCGCCTACCAGGCACCAGTCTATTTTTTCCTGGCGCTGTTCCAGGGTTTCAATCACCCGAACCGTGCCATTTTGGGCAGGGCCCTCTTCATCGCTGGTGATCAGGAAGGCGATAGATCCCTTGTGGTTCGGGTAATCTGTGACAAAGCGGCGTACGGCTACTGCCATGGCCGCAATACTGCCTTTCATATCAGCTGTGCCGCGTCCATAAAGTACACCGTCACGAATTTCCGGTTTGAAAGGGTCAGATGTCCATTGTTCAATGGGGCCACTGGGAACGACATCCGTATGGCCTGCAAAACAGAACAGGGGAGACTGTTTGCCTCTACGTAACCAGATGTTTTGTACATCTTCAAAATTCAGCTGTTCAGCCCGAAAGCTGGCAGCTTGCAGGTAATGGCTTAGCAATGTCTGGCAACCCTTGTCATCGGGTGTGACCGAATCGTGGGCAATAAGTTGTTGGGTGAGTTCTAAGGTGGTTAGCATGAGTTCCTGTCCTGGCAGTGATTTATTGTTGTTATCAGTGTCGTGTTCGGGGAGGAGAATCAGGAGATAAAGGTCTGTTCATACTGTTTCTCGTTAAAACCAACCAGTCTGCCATTAGCTGTTTCCAGTAGCGGGCGTTTAATGATAGTTGGTTGTTCTTCCATGACGTGTAATGCCAGGGCTTGATTCATATGCTGCCTGGTTTCATCAGGCAGTTGGCGCCACGTGGTACTACGCTTGTTTAGCAGTGTTTCCCAGCCGAGCTCCTCGACCCAGCTTCGTAATTGTACCGGGTTGATGCCATCTTCACGGTAGTCGTGAAACGCATAGGGGATATTATTAGCTTCCAGCCAGCGGCGTGCCCTTTTGATGGTGTCGCAGTTTTTAATGCCATACATGATATTCATTCCGTGTTTCCTTATACCGGCTTCTATCGTATGACAGCAGTATATCCTTATGTGCTTCACTTGCAAATACAGGTATACTGTGGTGATAATTCAGTCATGTAAGGACGTGGCAAGCTAGGAGACTGTTCTCGGACAAGCTCCTGTGAGGCTGTGTCTTGCTGCATTTACAGCTGCTACCCAATAAAAATAATCGGGCGTCAAGTTATCTCATATTACACATAAATATCTAATAGAAATTTCTTTATTCTCTCATGTGGTAGTCACGCAACAAGTACTTTATAGTCTCTATATGATTCATAGATATACTAATTTGTTAAATAGCCTGTTGAAGGTTCGTCCGCTATGCTGCTCAGGGGGGCAAGGTGGCTAGAAAGCTGTCTATCAAGGATGAGCGTGATGAAATTCAGGTGTTTCGTTCCAGAGCCCTGATTGCCGGTGCTGTGGTGACGCTGGCAATTCTGGGTATTATTTTCAGGCTGTATTCCTTGCAAGTCTCCCAGTATGAGCATTATACGCAGCTATCGCGTGAAAATTATCAAAAGCGTATCCCGATTCCTCCTGTGCGAGGCGAAATTTTTGATCGCAAAGGCGTTTTGCTGGCAGGAAACCATATTGAATATGTGCTTTCTGTTGTCAGGGACGAAGTGGATGATATGGATTTTAAGTTGGATCAGATTCGGCAAATGATGTCGATGAGTGAAGCGGAAATCAAAAAAATCAAAAAGAAGATCCGGGTAAATAACCGTTATCAGCCTGTTATTATCCGGAAGAATTTGACGGAGCAGGAGATTGCCATTTTTTCATCTAACCGTCCACGTTTTGCCGGTTTCGAAATTCAGTTACAAATAGAACGCTATTACCCGCTGGGCGCGATAGCGGGTCATGTTTTAGGCTATGTGGGGCGTATAGATAAAAAAGACCTGGAGCGTATTAACAAGGAAGATTACAAGGGAACAAGTCATATTGGTAAAGCGGGACTGGAAAAAACCTATGAAATGTTACTGCACGGAAAACCGGGTTACAAACTGGTTGAGGTTGACAGTCACGGACGACAGAAAAAATTGCTGGATGAAAAGAATCCGGTTGCAGGTAAAGATCTTTATCTTAGTCTGGATATTGCTTTGCAAATCAAGGCAGAACAGGCACTGCAGGAACTGGGACACAATGGCGCTGTTGTAGCACTGGATCCAAAGACGGGTGAAGTGCTGACAATGGCCAGTGTGCCCGCTTATGATCCCAACCTGTTCGTCAATGGTATTTCGCATCGGGATTACAGTGCCCTGCGGGAGAACCCGGATCGCCCCCTGTATAGTCGTGCCTTTCAGGGAATTTATCCCCCGGGTTCAACGATCAAACCCATGGTGGCTATTGCTGGTCTGGAGACTGGGGTGACTACTCCGCAGCGGTCGGTTTACGGTAAAGGCTATTTCTCGGTTCCTGGAAACAGGCACCGATACCGCTGCTGGAAAAAAAGTGGTCATGGGCATATTCGTATCAATCGGGCGATTTATCAGTCTTGTGATGTATATTTTTATGACCTGGCCTACCGCATGGGAATAGATCGGTTTTCCACTGAGTTGAGAAAGTTTGGTTTCGGGGAAAAAACCGGGATCGATTTGCCGCATGAAAAAACCGGCCTGATGCCAACGGCAGCCTGGAAAGAAAAACGCTTTAAAAGGCCCTGGTATCCAGGAGATACCGTGAATATTGGTATTGGTCAGGGATTCTGGAATGCCACACCATTGCAACTGGCTCATGCGGTGGGTATTGTTGCTGTACGTGGCAAGCGACCTCGCCCACACCTGTTGAAAGGTGTACGCGAGTCAAAAGATAAACCTGTTGAGCCTGTCTCTATACAGCTATTACCACCAGTGGTGTTATCTGATGATCGCCACTGGGATGTGGCGATTAAGGGGATGCATCATGTGGTACAGGGAGCCGGTGGTACCGCTCGTCGGTCAGGTGCCGGGGCTGCTTATCAGTTTGCGGGCAAGACGGGTACTGCACAGGTTTTTGGTATTGCACAAAATAAATCCTATAATGCATCCCAGCTAAAGAAGAAGTTGCACGATCACTCTCTGTTTGTTGCCTTTGCTCCGTTGGATAACCCTGAGATAGCACTGGCAGTTATTGCCGAGAATGCAGGTGGTGGTAGCAAGGTCGCTGCGCCACTTGCCCGGAAGATTCTGGATGCGTATTTACTCGTTGATTCTGGTGAGGAGAAGGGGAAAGCCGGGCCGGAGGTGTCGAAGAAACAAAAACATAAAAAAGGAAAAAGGCGCTAGGAGCCTGCCCGAAAACTAAGAAGCGCGTAAACAATAAAAACCTATCACACTAAAGATGATCTATGACAGCTAAAAATAAAAATAGTAAGTAATACAAATGACAGAAAATAATCAAATACTGGCTTTTTTACAGCGCTTGTTTTCGGATATTGACTATGTGCTGTTTTTTACTGTCCTGATACTCACTGTAGCAGGAGTCTTCACGCTTTATAGCGCCAGCGGTGAAGATATGCGGATGATGCAACGGCAGTCCCTTCATTTAATAGTAGCCTTCACAGTGATGCTGGCTGCCACCCAGCTTTCCAGCAAGCTATTGCAGCAATGGGCGATATGGATTTACCTGGGAGGGGTGCTGGTCTTGATTCTGGTGCTATTAATGGGCACAACGGGTAAAGGTGCACAGCGCTGGCTGGAACTGGGTTTTTTTCGCTTTCAGCCGTCTGAAATCATGAAGCTGGGTGTGCCCTTGATGGTGGCCCGGTACTTTGCTGACAAGTCATTACCACCACGTTTCATTGATATTTTCTGGGCATTGCTCATCGTGCTCGTGCCCGTTTTGCTGATTGCCAAACAACCCGATCTGGGGACAGCCTTACTTGTCGCCAGCGCGGGTATTTTCGGGATTTACTTCTCCGGTATTTCCTGGAAATGGATTATCGGCAGCCTGATCAGCCTGACGGTTGCGGCACCGCTGCTGTTTTACTACGGCATGCATGACTATCAACGACAGCGGGTGCTGACCTTTCTGGACCCCGCTTCGGATCCCTACGGTTCGGGCTATCATATTATTCAATCGACGATTGCAATTGGCTCTGGTGGTGTTGATGGAAAAGGCTGGTTGAAAGGAGATCAATCCCGTCTGGACTTTTTACCAGAGCGGCATACCGACTTTATTTTTGCTGTATTTGGTGAAGAGTTTGGACTCACCGGTGCGATACTGCTGTTGCTGCTTTACCTGTTTATTATTTATCGGGGGCTGTATCTGGCTTTTAATGGAAGTGACACCTTCTCGCGGTTGTTATCCGGCAGCCTGGCAATGACTTTCTTTGTGTACCTGATTGTGAATACCGGCATGGTGAGCGGCTTGTTGCCGGTGGTGGGAGTGCCATTGCCCCTGGTCAGCTATGGCGGAACTTCGCTAGTTACCCTGATGGCCGCTTTCGGCCTAATGATGGGGCTACGCAGTAAAAGGCGTCTCTATTGAGGCTGGTTGCTTGTATTGGTAGAAGTATTGCAGTTACAATGTGATATGGGCGCTATCAAAATATATAATGAGAAATAGAATGAAAAATAATGTATTGATCGGGGCAGTGATTACTGCTTTTCTGACATCGTGTTCGTTGACAAACAATGCCAGGAAAGAGACCGAACTTGCCACTTCAGGTTGTGTGCCTGGTGAGACCAGTCAGGTCAGAGGGCAGACTTACCGTGTACTCGCTACAGCAGCCGGTTATCAGGCAGATGGGCTGGCGACAATCTACCCGCATACCACACAGGGTGAGACGACAGCAATGTGTGAAAAGCTGGATATGAACGGATTTACAGCAGCTCATCGTACTTTGCCGCTACCGGCATATGTAAAAATCACGAATAAGAATAATGGCCAGTCTGTTGTTGTGAAAGTCAATGATCGAGGGCCGGCACGTGAGCAGGCTCTGATCCAGGTAACTCCGGCAATTGCGAATATACTTGGAGAAAATAAGGCCTTCCCTGTCCATATTGAAGCCATCACAGCTAAAAAGCCTTTAGTTTCAGCACTTAAACCGATAACATCTTCAGCTGCCAGGAGCCCGGTCAAGTCTCAGCTTCTATCGGTGAAGAAGAGCCGGGCGGATCGTTCCCAGGCAGATCGCTATTACATTGTTGTGGGCACTTATCCTTCCAGAGATGAAGCTTTCGAGCGTTTTGTGCGTGTTTCATCAATCGGCCTTGCGAATGTTGCTATGGAGACCCGGCAACTGAAAGGTCGCACATTACATATGGTCAGGCTTGGCCCTTACTATGACCAGGATGAAATAGACCGTGCCAAGGATCGATTAAAGAATGATGGTCTGGTCACTTTCAATGTTGTTAAAAATTAGGCAGTGTGTTGGGTATAGAATCATCTTCTTGTAGAATGCACGCGTTTGGTACTATAGATCTACCCGGTGGCTGCATTGATAAGTTCAAGAGCATGTTTTATCAGGGCATCCTATTGACCGCTTGGGAATAAAGATAAAGATAAAGAGATGTCGAGAGAATATATGAGAACCCCAGCAATAACGCTGATTCGTCTAGCTGTTTATGGCCTGTTAATAGTGGTATTGATGTCGGGTGCTCGTGTGGCTGGTGCCGCCGGGTCAAAGTTGCCCGATATCAATGCAGAGAGTTACTTGTTGATGGACTTCCATTCACGTCGTGTACTGGCAAGTAAGGATGCGGATAAACGCATAGAGCCAGCGAGTATTACCAAGTTAATGACGGCTTATATTATTTACAAGGAGTTAGAACTGGGAAATATCGACACTAAGGACCTGGTGCTTATTAGTGAAAAAGCGTGGCGCATGAAAGGCTCCCGCATGTTTGTTGAGGCGCGAAAAAAAGTACCTCTGGATCGACTTTTGCACGGCCTCATTATTCAGTCAGGTAATGATGCTGCCGTTGCCCTGGCAGAACATATATCAGGAACAGAGGCTAGTTTTGTTGAGAAAATGAATGCCGAGGCGCAACGAATGGGGTTAAAAGATACCCACTATACCAATGTAACTGGCTGGCCAGATGAGGATCATTATACGACTGCGAATGATATCGCCACGCTGACCCGTATCCTGATTAGTGAATATCCCCAGCGTTATAAGCTGTATAAAGAAAAGGAATACAGTTATAACGGTATCAAACAATACAACCGGAATAAGTTGCTATGGCTTGATCCCTCAGTTGACGGCGTGAAAACCGGGCATACCGAGTCAGCAGGTTTTTGTCTGGTTGCTTCGGCAGACCGCAACGGTATGCGCTTGATCTCTGTTGTTCTGGGAGCGAAGAGTGTTAAAGAGCGCTCTGATACCAGTCAGCAACTGCTGGAATATGGTTATCGGAACTTTGAAACCCACAAGCTCTATAAGGGTGGTGGTGTGCTGGAAAATGTGCGTATCTGGAAGGGAGCAACAGAAAACATGCCGATCGGATTTATCAATGATTTTTACATCACGGTACCCAAGGGTAGCTATGAACGACTAAAAGGCAAGGTACAGTATCAAAGCGATGTTGATGCACCTGTTTACCGGGGTGACGAGATTGGTAAGATTATAATCAAAGATGGGGATAAAGTTCTAGTTGAAGCCCCTCTGGTTGCACTAAATAGTGTGGCAGGTGGAGGATTATGGCGCAAAATGATGGATAGTATGCAAAAAGCTTTTCACTGACTTATTATTTCTGAGGCTAGAATAAATAAGAACTCCTAAACGAAAAACAAGGATAGTCCTTTATGCAAACACCCCCGGATATTCCACCCGAGGAGTCCCTGATTGAATACCCGTGTAACTTTGTGATCAAGGTCATGGGCGCTGCGATTCCCGAATTTCGTGAGAAAGTTTTTAACATCGCCGGTCGGCATGATCCTCGCTTTAATGAATCTCGTGTCACTGAACGCTATAGTAAAACGCAGAAATACCTTAGCTTGAGTCTCACTATTTATGCACAAAATCGTGAACAGCTGGATGCCATCTATACCGAGCTAACAGCCTGTGAGCTGACACAGTGGGTACTTTAGGAACAGCCACTTCACTGGATACCGCTGCCCTGTCAGCCCGGATCAGGTATCTGGGGCAGTGTCCCTATGTTGATATTTACCAGAAAATGCAAAGGTTTCATTTGCAACGGGATTCTGCTACAGACGATGAACTCTGGATACTGGAACATGAGCCTGTTTATACCCTGGGTCGTAATGGAAAAGAGGCGCATATACTCAAGGCAACAGAAGTCCCCGTGGTTAAAATAGACAGAGGGGGGCAGGTGACCTACCATGGCCCCGGGCAACTGATCATATACACACTGGTAGATTTAAAGCGTGCCAATATTGGCATTAAACAATGGGTTAACCATCTCGAAAATAGTGTGATCCGTTTGCTGGAGACATATCAGATATGTGCACAGCGCGATAACCAGGCACCTGGTGTTTACGTGGGTGGAAAAAAAATTGCCGCACTAGGTCTGCGGGTAAGCAGAGGCCGCTGCTATCATGGCCTGAGTCTGAATGTGGCCATGGATCTTACGCCCTTTGAATCTATTAACCCCTGTGGTTATGCGGGGTTGCAAGTGACGCAGTGTCAGGATCTGGGTATTACCGAATCGGTAGCGACACTGGGCAAGCAGTTAAGTGAGCTGCTCACCCAGTAGTTTGTTTTTCATGGCTTGAAAAGCCTGTGATTTAGGGCTTTGCTGGCTGTTTTGCAGGAACCGGAACCGCTGGCTTCTCTCCTGCTGCCCTGATTTGCTCAAGAGCACTTTTTGCCCCCTTGTGTTGCTGCCTGGCTGCTTTCTGTAACCAGCTGATGGCTTTTTTCATATCAGGTTTCTGATCACCATAACCTGTTGCGTACATTGCGCCAACACTGTACTGCGCGTGTGGCAGTCCTTCTTTGGCGGCTTTTTTGTACCAGGACATGGCTTTATTCAGATCCTTGCTCACACCGGCTCCATCGTGATACATGTCTCCAAGCATAAGCATGGCCTGGGGTAGTCCTTTTTTAGCCGCTTTTTTATACCAGGGCGCTGCCTTTCCCATATTTTTTGTGACACCAATACCGTTTAAATACATATCTCCAAGCATGGCCATAGCGATGGGTGAACCTTTTTTGGCCACTTTTTGAAAGAGTTTAAAGGCTTTTTTGGGGTTCTTCTTGGTGCCTACCCCGTCCAGATACATAAGTCCCAAACTGTACTGTGCGTTGGGCAAGCCACCATCAGCCGCCTTTTTCATAGCGCGAAATGCCTGCTTTTCATTCTTTTGGGTACCTTTTCCATTAGCATACATAATTGCTAGCATATAGTCTGCTGAAGGGTGGCCTGCCCGGGCTGCCTTTGTTGCATAATTAAAAGCTTTTTTGGGGTTTTCTTTTACACCAGAGCCTTTCAGGTAGCGCTCGGCCAGCATTAACTGTACATCGACCATGCCACTATTGGCTGCCTGCTCATACCAGCTAATTGCCTTGCCAATATCCTTTTTAACGCCTAGTCCTTGTTCATACATAATACCGATATCACGTTTGGCATCCGGTATTTTGGGTGCGGCTTTTCTTAGCCAGGTCATTGCCTGTTTGGCGTTTTTCTGGGTACCAATCCCTTTTACCAGCATGACCCCCATGAAATATTGTGCGCCTGGATGATTTTTTTTCGCGGCTTTCTGGTTCCAGGAGAAGGCTTGCCGGGTATCTTTTTTAGTGCCTTGTCCGTTCAGGTAGAGCTGTCCCAGAATATATTCACCTGCCGGATCTCCCCGCTTGGCGAACTTGGAAGCAATGTTAAATACAGTCTTGTAATCTTTTTTCGCATAGGCGTTACGCAGCATGATATTGGGATCCTGAGGATTACCCTGTCGGGGTTGCTGTTGTTTGCCCTGTTGTGCACCTTGTTGTCCCGTAGCCAGGCCTACCGGGCCATTGCCATGTCGATGAGCATAACCTTGTGCAGGAAGTTTGTGATCATGGGTACGCCCGCCATGTGAATGTGGTTCGGCGAAGACTAGCGGGGTCGCCAGCAAGCATAAGGTGAAAATAGATAATTTCTGTAATAGTTTGTATTTATTCATAGTCGTTTTGTTGTTAGTCTCTGTTTTTTTGGCGTAGCTTAGCATAAGGGTGTCTCTATTGACTATTTTACTCATGGAGGCTCCACCTCTATAGTCTTGCAGGTTATTTTTTTAATTCCTTAAACTGGGAACGGTACAACCTTATGGCACGAGTTAAAATATGTGGCATCACCTCAGTGGCTGATGCGCTGGAAGCTGCCCGCTATGGTGCAGATGCTATTGGATTGGTGTTTTATAAAAAAAGTTCCCGTTATGTGACAGTAGACGAGGCCGTTGAAATCTGTCATGCCCTGCCACCTTTTGTTTCTGTGGTTGCACTGTTTATGAATGCCAGTAGTGAGTATGTACATGAAGTGGTCGCAGATGTTCCCTGTGACCTGTTACAGTTTCACGGTGAGGAGTCTCCCTCGTTTTGTGCTTCGTTTTCAATGCCCTATATAAAGGCTGTGCCAATGAAGCGTGATGCTTCTGAACTGTTTGATTTTGCAAGCTACGCTGATGAATATGTTGATGCCAAAGGCTTTCTGGTTGATGGACATGCGCCTGGCACCGCTGGTGGTTCGGGTGAAACATTTGACTGGCAACAGATACCACTTGATTACTCCCGACCTGTTATTCTGGCAGGTGGCCTGACACCGGATAATGTGGCAGACGCCTTGCAAGTTGCCAATGTATATGCGGTTGATGTCAGTAGTGGTGTAGAATCCGAGCCAGGGGTGAAAGATGCCCAAAAAATACGACAATTTATGCAAGAGGTGAGATGTGTCTAATTCAGTGGACTTTAGCAGTATTCATTGGGATGAGTTTCCGGATAATGCCGGGCATTTCGGGGTTCATGGTGGTTGCTTCGCTGCTGAAACCCTGATGGAGGCGATTGACCTGTTGCGTGAAGCCTATTTTAAATTGAAGGGTGATCCTGCTTTTCAGGCGGAGTTCGATGCAGACCTGAAGCATTATGTGGGACGCCCCAGCCCTCTTTATCACGCCGAGCGCTGGAGCCGGGAGCTGGGAGGTGCACAAATTTACCTGAAACGGGAAGATTTGAATCACACGGGCGCACACAAGATTAACAACACTATTGGTCAGGCCTTGTTAGCGAAGTACATGGGTAAAACCCGGATTATTGCAGAAACGGGAGCCGGGCAACATGGCGTGGCCTCGGCAACGATTGCGGCTCGCCTGGGGCTGGAGTGTGTGGTGTATATGGGAGAGGTTGATGTTGAGCGCCAGGCGCCTAATGTTTATCGCATGAAGTTGCTGGGGGCTGAAGTGGTGCCGGTAACATCTGGTTCCAAAACCCTGAAAGATGCCTTGAATGAAGCTATGCGGGACTGGGTAACCAATGTTGATGATACCTTTTATATTATTGGTACAGTTGCAGGGCCGCATCCCTATCCGTTACTGGTACGTGATTTTCAGTGTGTCGTAGGACGTGAGGCCCGGCAGCAGATTGTTGAACAGACCGGACGTATGCCCGATGCACTGGTTGCCTGTGTGGGAGGTGGGTCAAATGCTATCGGACTGTTTCACCCCTTTTTGGCAGATCAGGATGTTGCGATTTATGGTGTGGAAGCAGCGGGGGATGGTCTGGATACTGGCCGTCATGCAGCACCATTATGTAAGGGACAGCCAGGTGTACTGCATGGCAATCGCACCTATTTGATGGATGATGATGATGGGCAGATTATCGAAACACACTCTGTCTCGGCGGGACTGGATTATCCGGGTGTGGGTCCAGAGCATTCCTGGCTAAAGGATATTGGACGTGCCAACTATGTGGCAGTGACTGATGATGAAGCACTGGCAGCTTTCCATGCCCTGACACGTATTGAAGGCATTATTCCTGCTCTGGAAAGTAGTCATGCGCTGGCCTATGCCATGAAGCTGGCACCTGGCTTGTCACGTGATCAGCAAATTATTGTGAACCTCTCCGGCCGAGGAGACAAAGACATTAATACCGTAGCGGCACTTGAGGGGATAGTACTATGAGTCGAATATCTGCGTGCTTCGAAAGACTAAAAAAAGAGGGAAAAACTGCATTAATCCCCTATATTGCAGCGGGTGACCCGAATTTATCCGTCACGGTACCTTTAATGCACAAGATGGTCGATAGCGGAGCTGATCTGATTGAGCTGGGTGTTCCTTTTTCCGACCCCAGTGCTGATGGGCCAACCATACAGGCCAGCATGGAGCGTGCTCTGGAGCAGGGTATTAGCCTGTTAAAAGTACTGGATATGGTGAAGTCATTTCGGCAAGATAATACTCATACACCTATTATTTTGATGGGATATTTGAATCCGGTCGAGCATATGGGCTACCCGGTGTTTGCTGAAGCTGCGGCCAGTGCAGGAGTGGATGGTGTGTTGACGGTAGATCTCCCTCCTGAAGAGGCTGATGACTTTATTCGGTTAATGCGTGCACATCGACTGGATAGTATCTTTTTGCTGGCACCTACAACCATTGAAGAACGGATTCATAAAATCGCTGAGTATGGTAGTGGTTTTCTGTATTATGTTTCTTTAAAAGGAGTGACTGGCTCCAACACTCTGAATGTGAAAGAGGTTGAACAAAAGTTACGAAAAATACGGAATATCACCGCGTTGCCGCTAGGGGTGGGGTTTGGTATCAAGGATGCTGACTCTGCGGCAGCGGTTGCTCAGGTGGCAGATGCTATTGTGGTTGGCAGTGCCATTATCCGGAAAATAGAGGCCAGCCCTGATAATACAGCACATATTATGCAGGATATTGGTGATCTGCTAACAGAAATGAGAGCAGGGATGGATGGTACTATTCCGGCAACATAGATGGGTACTGGATAGTACGCAAATAGAGGATAGAGGAATGAAGCAGGAAGATGTGTTGAGCTGGTTTGAAAAACTGTTGCCCTCACGCATCAGGACAGAAGAAACAGGCAAGAAAGGCTCAGTGCCGGAAGGCCTGTGGAGTAAATGTCCTGCATGTAATGCCATGCTGTATAGCAAGGATCTGACTAATAATAACGAAGTGTGTCCCAAGTGTGACCACCATATGCGTCTGGGTGGGCGACGACGTCTGGAAGTGTTTCTTGACGAAGAAGGTCGTGAAGAAATTGCCGCTAATGTGGTACCGGTTGATATTCTGAAGTTTCGGGATGGTAAAAAATATAAAGATCGTATTACAGCCGCCCAGAAGACCACGGGTGAAAAAGATGCCCTGATCGTTATGCGTGGAACAGTACATGGTAATGCGCTGGTTGCTGCGGCCTTTGATTTTCGTTTTATGGGCGGTTCAATGGGTTCTGTAGTGGGTGAGCGTTTTGTTCAGGGAGTGGAAGCGGCTATTGATGAAGGTATCCCGTTCGTCGTATTTTCTGCCAGTGGGGGCGCAAGGATGCAGGAGGCTCTTTTCTCCCTGATGCAAATGGCAAAAACCAGTGCTGCGCTGGCACGGCTGGCGGATGCCGGGCTTCCCTATATTTCTGTACTGACGGATCCTACCATGGGAGGGGTTTCGGCGAGCTTTGCCATGCTAGGGGATATCAATATCGCCGAACCCAGGGCACTGATTGGTTTTGCAGGCCCCAGAGTCATTGAGCAGACGGTGAGAGAAACCTTGCCGGAAGGTTTTCAGCGCAGTGAATTCCTGCTGGAAAAAGGTGCCATTGACATGATCGTTAATCGTAATGATCTGCGTGCACAAATCTCGGATTTACTCGCTATTTTGAAGCATCGTCCGCGTCCTGTCAGTATTGACCATGAAATGATGATGGAGCCTGTCGAAGAGGATGATAATGCTCCGGATAGTACCACGGATAACCAACCCGGAGGCTGACCGGTTCAACATGTCCTCCCGCTTTGGTACATTGCAACAGTGGCTGGACTGGCAGGAATCCCTGCACTGGACGAGTATCGACCTGGGGCTGGGGCGCATCCGCGAAGTTGCACAAAATTTGCAGCTTTTAGACCCTCCCTTTACGGTGATTACCGTTGCTGGTACCAATGGCAAAGGTTCCACTATTGCCTTGTTGGAGTCAATGCTGCTTGCCGAAGGGTATACCACAGGAGCTTACACCAGCCCTTACCTGTATCGTTACAATGAGCGTATCAAACTAACGGGCAAAGAAGCCACCGATGCACAAATTTGTGAGGCTTTTCAGGTGATCGATAATGCACGTGGGGATATTAGCCTGACCTATTTTGAATTTGCTACGCTGGCGGCTATCTGGGTATTCAAACAACAGAAGATTCAGGTAGCCTTGCTTGAAGTCGGCATGGGAGGGCGACTGGATGCGGTTAATCTCTGGGATAGTGATGTCGCGGTGATTACCAGTATTGGTATTGATCACGTGAAATGGCTGGGGGATAACCGTGAAGATATTGCACGTGAAAAAGCGGGAATTATGCGAGTCGGGCATCCCGTTATCTCGGGCGACCTTGATCCACCATACTCCATTTCCGAGCAGGCCAGGCGGGTGGGCGCTATACTTCTACAGGCTGGTGAGTATTTTTTCTGGGAGACAGGGAAAGCCGGTTGGCAGTTATGCTGTGGTGAGACGCGATGGATCGACTTGCCGTTGCCTGCACTTAAGGGTGCTATTCAGATCAATAATGCAGCAGTGGCAGTGACAGTGCTACAGGCTCTGCAAGATGTTTTTCCGGTTACGGAAAAGGCGATTCATGCCGGGTTGCAACACGTTGTACTACCCGGTCGCCTGGAGTGTATTCAGCACGAGCCGGAAGTCATACTGGATGTGGCACATAATGCACACGCAGCACAACAACTAGCCGCATGGTTGGCTGATCACCCTGTCCGGGGCAATACCTATGCTTTGTTTTCCATGCTGGATGATAAGGATATTGCAGTGGTTGCAAAAATAATGGATATCGTTGTGGATGGCTGGTTTGTGGCAGGCCTTGGTGATATTCGCGGGCTGGAAGCGGATAAGCTGGTTAAGGAAATGCAACTGGAACCAGAGCGCCTGAGCAGGATAAAAGCTTTTGAGACGCTGGATCTGGCCTGGGAGTCGTGTAAAAAACAGGCAAAAAAGGCAGATAGAATTATTGTATTTGGTTCTTTTCTAGTTTTATCAGAATTTAAAGTGATTTTTTAAGAAAACATGCTAAAATACTCATAGATAAACGTAATATTATTATTTTAGTGGCTTAGAGTTCTAGGAACAGGAGACAGAAAATGGAAAAGGCAGTCGTGAGACGTGGTATTGGAGCAGTGGTTTTAGCGCTGGTCGCTGCTTTGTTATTAGGGTACTTGCTGAAAGGCAAGGGCAACGAGCGTAAAGAGGTAGTAAATATGGAGCTGCCCAAGTCCCCCATACAAATATTCCCTGAAGGTGGAAACGGGGCGGCTCCCGGCGGGCAGGGTGCTCAGGCAGGCACAGGCGCAGCAACATTGGTTGCAGCGGGTTCCGGTGCAGCTACAGCCGTCGTCGATGGAGCCAAAAAAGCAGGCAAAGCTGTCGTCGATGAAGGAAAAAAAGCGGTGGGGGCTGATGCTGCCAACAAAAAAACTGTGGCTGGTAACCTGATTGTTGACACAGAGACCGGGAACCCTCATCTGGAT
>WFWY01000118.1 GCA_015490895.1 Thiotrichaceae bacterium
CTCGGAGATGTGTATAAGAGACAGAGGACATGAAAATAGGCGATATCCTTGCCTATAAAGTGGTGGACTTCGGCATCGGCGTCTGGATGCCAAAAACTGTCAAAATTAATATGTTTTCTGTCACAGAGATTTTTGAAGCTGGCGAGGTATCCGATTGGTGCGTCCAGCCAGACATAAAAATATTTATCGTCTGTGTCGGGTATTTTGAACCCCCAATAAGGAGCATCGCGCGTGATGTCCCAGGCTTTCAGGTCGTCCTGGAACCATTCGACGGTTTTGTTGGCAATTTCTTTTTGTATGGCACCACTATTCAGGTAGGTTAACAGGGTGTCCTTGAAATCATTGACTTTGAAGAAGTAGTGCTCGGTATCTTTTTCTTCCGGGGTTGAGCCGGTAAGTACGGAATAAGCATTTTTCAGTTCTGTCGTTTCATAGGTTGCCCCGCAGGCTTCGCAGTTATCTCCATACTGGTCGCTGGTACCACAGCGAGGGCATTCGCCTTTGATAAAGCGATCCGGCAGAAAGAGTCCTGCTTTAGTATCATAGGCCTGTTTGATTGTGCGTTTTTCTATGTGTCCGGCATCTCTGGCCTCCCGGTAAATAAACTCTGCAAGTTGTCGGTTTTCCTCAGAATGAGTTGAGTAGTAATTATCGAACTGAATATGGAAACGGGCAAAATCAGCCTGGTGACTCGCTGACATTTCGTTAATCAATGTTTCAGGGGTGATGTTCTCCTGTTCAGCGCGCAGCATAATGGGAGTGCCATGGGCATCATCAGCACAGACGTAGTAACATTCATGACCACGCATGCGCTGGAAACGTGCCCAGATATCGGTCTGAATATATTCGACCAGGTGTCCGATATGGATGGGGCCATTGGCATAGGGAAGTGCACTGGTGACAAGGATTTTTCTTGAGCTCATGTTCGCTATCACGCCGGTTATGAAAAACAATCCGCAAGTATATACGGTTAGGGTATGTGTTTACATACTCATCCGGCCTTGTTTCTTGAAAGTGTGGGTTGTTTATGGGTGTCTATCGGGAGTTGGGTAGGAGAGAGGGTTTTGAAAGGTTAAGGTAACATCATGGAGCGAGTTGGTTTTACTGGCTCGCTCCTTGTCAGTGGGCTTGGCTGGTGGTGGCACATCCTTGTGTCACATGGGTATTGCCTTGCCATTACTCCTTTGCCACGGTGATTATTTTGCTTTCACATTGGCGGCAGAAGCTGTTGGAGCTGCTGCTTGTGGGTAGCTGTAGCCGTATCCATAGGGTGCAGCAGGGTAGCCGTATCCTGTGTATGGCATTTGTGGATAGTTTGCAGAAGACCCGTTAAAGCCAAAGTTATTGAAGCCATCATTGCTGTCAAAGCTATCCATCATCTCTTCCATCCAGTACATGGGTGTCCATACAGGCCAGTCGCTTTCGTCCCAGTAAGGGCCGTTAGGGCCCATTTTCCATTCGCCATCGTTGCCGCCAAAAAAGTCAGCATTGGCAGTTGTGGCTGAGAGGGCAAGTACTAAACCAATCAGTAAATTTTTCATGTTTTTCTCCAGAGCAGGTTAAAAGTTATTCGCCAAGTATATTAATATATTCTAATATTCCAATCAAGCTTTTTCTTTCTCCTGTTTTACGGAGAGGTGAAAAAAGTTTAGACGTGATAGCATGCGTTGGCTTAAATACAAGGGATGTATGAGAAAATGACAGAAACATCGGTAATTACGGTTGATGGCCCTGCCGGTTCAGGTAAAGGCACGGTGGCGCATCAGGTAGCAGCGGAGCTGGGCTGGCATATATTGGACAGTGGTGCTCTGTATAGACTGGTTGCCCATCAGGCGATACAGAAAAAGGTGGCTCTGGATGATGAAAAAAAACTGGCTGAGTTAGCCCGGAATCTGGATGTGGTCTTTGTTGCCGGCGAAGAAGGGGAGAGTATTATTCTTCTGGAAGGTGAGGATGTGACATACGCTATCCGTACGGAGGAGTGCGGGGGGGTGGCCTCTCAGGTAGCTGTATACCCTCTGGTGAGGGAGGCTTTGCTGGATCGTCAGCGTGATTTTTTACAGGAACCGGGTCTGGTTGCTGATGGTAGAGATATGGGGACAGTTGTCTTTCCAGGGGCGTTGGTTAAGGTTTATTTAACGGCTTCTGCAAGGGTCAGGGCAGAACGGCGCCAAAGACAGTTGAAAGAACAGGGGGTTGATGTTAAGGTTTCCGGTTTAGTCCGTGATATAGAAAGCCGAGATGCACGGGATTGTGGTCGTAGAAGCGCTCCGTTAAAAGCGGCAGAGGACGCCATCGTTATTGATACCGATAGTTTGAGCATTGATGAGGTGGTTGATCAGGTGCTTTCGGTTGTTAAGGCGCGTCTTTAGGGGCTGTTCAAAAGGTTCCCTGGTTTAGTTTGGCAAAGCTTGGAAACGGATTTTCGAGTTATTTTTGGTAACCCATTGGTGAAGGAATCACTAATGCTTTTAGTTTATAGGTTTATTACATGAGTGAAAGTTTCGCTGAGTTATTTGAAGAGAGTTTGTCCCTGACGGAAATGACCCCGGGAGCTCTGATTAACTCAATAGTTGTTGATGTTAACCCCGATTTTGTCACCGTAAGTGCAGGTCTGAAGTCAGAAGGTGTTATACCTGCAGAACAGTTTAAAGATAGTTCGGGAGAGGTTACCGTTAAACCCGGTGACGTGGTGGAAGTGGCTCTGGAGAGCGTAGAAGACGGATTTGGTGAAACCAAGTTGTCTCGTGAAAAGGCGCGTCGTTCACGTGCCTGGGAAGTTCTCCAGGAAGCTTATGAGAATGAAGATATTATTACAGGTCTGATTACGGGCAAAGTCAAAGGTGGCTTTACGGTTGAACTGGGTGCCATACGTGCCTTCCTGCCGGGTTCTTTGGTCGATGTCAGGCCGGTGAGGGATACTGCTTATCTTGAAGGCAAGGAGCTGGAATTTAAGCTTATCAAGCTGGATCAGCGTAGAAATAATGTAGTGGTGTCTCGTCGTGCAGTCGTTGAAGAGGAGTACAGCGCCGAACGTGAAGCACTGCTTGAGAATCTTGAAGAAGGTCAGTCGGTTAAGGGTATTGTCAAAAATCTGACAGACTACGGTGCATTTATCGATCTGGGCGGTATTGATGGCTTGTTGCATATAACGGATATGGCCTGGAAGCGTGTTAAGCACCCTTCAGAGGTAGTACAGATCGGTGATGAAATCGATGTTATGGTGCTGAAGTTTGATAAGGAGAAGAGTCGTGTCTCACTGGGGCTGAAACAGCTGGGTGAAGATCCGTGGCAAGATCTTATCCGTCGTTATCCTGTGAATACTCGTTTATTCGGTAAGGTAAGTAACCTGACAGATTATGGGTGTTTTGTTGAGATTGAAGACGGTGTTGAAGGTCTGGTGCATGTCTCTGAGATGGACTGGACAAACAAGAATGTTAACCCTGCTAAAGTCGTGACCTTGGGTCAGGAAGTCGAAGTCATGATTCTTGACATTGATGCTGATCGTCGCCGTATTTCACTGGGTATGAAGCAGTGTCAAACGAACCCGTGGGAAGATTTTGCCAAGGCCTTTAACAAGGGTGACAAAGTCAAGGGTCAAATCAAGTCTATTACTGATTTTGGTGTGTTTATCGGCCTTGATGGGGGGATTGACGGGTTGGTTCATTTGTCAGATATTTCCTGGAGTCTTCCAGGGGAAGAGGCAATTCGTGACTATAAGAAAGGAGATGAAGTGGAAGCTGTTGTCCTTGCGGTTGATCCCGAAAGAGAAAGAATTTCGTTGGGAATCAAACAAATGGGTCAGGATCCATTCTCCAGTTATGTTGCGGCTCATCCGAAAGGCAGTACCGTCAAAGGCAAGGTTATTGAGGTAACCCCAAAGATGGCCACGATTGATCTTGGTGATGAAGTGGTGGGTATTTTGAGAGCTTCCGAGCTTTCCAGGGATCGGGTTGAAGATGCCAGTACACTGTTGAGTGTTGGAGATGATGTGGAGGCAAAGTTTATGGGTGTTGACCGTAAAACGCATGCGATCAATCTTTCCATTAAGTCTAAAGAGTACGATGAGCATAATCAGGCAGTACGTGAGTACAGCAAGTCAGATGATACCCAGGCAACGACTTCCCTGGGCGATATCTTTAAAGAGCAAATGAGTGAGTAATTTTGTTTAATCAGAGGTAACGGTAACCCTTCTGGCTTTCTTGGGGCAGGAGGGTTACACATTCTCAATAAATGTGATAAATTTCACTAATCAAATTGTTACAGTTGACAGTGCGCTGATATGTGGTTGGCGTGCTTTTTGATCGGTAGCGATGGTTGCTTGGGACAACTCTGAAAGTCGTTCCCCCTGTATAAAGACAGTGGGCGGAAAGTGATGTAGTTGAGGCTTTCAGAGCAATCCATTCTAAGTAGTAATGCAATAATGTTGCGTCATTAAATTTCAGTTGCCTGGGAGGTGCCTGAGAGTAGAGAGGCTACTGCAAACTCCATGAACGCCATCATCTGATGTTATTGAAATTGTTAGATAGCTACGGTTATTTATCCCCTTTTTCCAGTAATTCCAGCTTGCGGCACTGTGATTTTGGCGACGCCTCCTGTTTTTGAATAGCTTCCTGGGTTTTGCTGGTGTAGCTTTTTCCATATTGAACTGACCCTTGCTTGTTCTGAGCCTGTTTTGTCATGTGCTGTTGTTCAAGTAGGGGAAAGGCAAAATGATAGCTGCGAAATCTGCATCACATATCACATATTTAAAATAATCTTAATAATCTGATTTTCTTTAATAAATAGCCTATAGAAAAGATAGATAGGGCTGTATATTTTAGTTATCAAAGAGTAAACTGTATAGTAGTTAAACACTGGGAGCGGTAGAATGACAAAATCAGAAATCATTGATTTATTAGCAAGAAAGCAAAGCCATTTAAGTAGTAAGGACGTGGAGTGGTCTGTCAAAATTATACTGGAACGTATGAGCGAGTCTCTGGCCAATGGAGACCGGATTGAAGTAAGAGGTTTTGGTAGCTTCAGTTTACACTACCGTGGTGGCAGAAAGGGTCGCAATCCGAAAACGGGGGAGCCTGTGGAGTTGGCAGCAAAATATGTGCCTCATTTTAAGCCCGGCAAAGAACTACGTGAAAGAGTTAACCAATCAAAAGATAAATACGAAATACAACAGTAACTGCAATGTTGCCCCCGGTTTGTAAGATATTGCTTCATGCTGCCACTGCCTGAGAGGATGGTATTGCTTCAGGCTGCTGTTGTATTCACTGGGCGTTAAATTTAAAAAATAGGTTTTTGTTGTGGGAGAGGCCGTGCTTCACTCGGCTTGACTTGTGCGAGTCAGGATTGTAGCCCTTGCAACGGATTTCCTTTATCATGCTCCTATGTTAGAACTCCTCTTCTTGCTCTTGCCGCTGGCCTTTCTGTCTGGTTGGCAAACTGCCAAAAAACGCTATACCAGGGCGCAATCACAGAAGCGTCAACTATCTGATAACCTTGTCAAGGGAATTAATTTTCTACTGGATGAACAGCCTGACAAGGCGCTTGAGGTTTTTTTATCCCACCCCGAAATTGATGAGTATACCGCCGAGACTTATCTTCTGCTGGGTAATATGTTTCGAAACAGGGGAGAAGTGGACAGGGCATTAAGAGTACACCAGAACCTGATTAGCCGCCCCTCTCTTGCAAAAGAGCAGAAAGTGGCTGCAATGCTGGCTTATGGAGAGGATTTTTTCGCGGCGGGTATGCTGGACAGGGCTGAAGGCGTCTTTAATGAGTTGATCAAAAATAACTCTGGAGATATGCAGGCCTGTGGGACGTTGCGTAGTATTTATGAACAGTTGCAGGATTGGGACAAGGCTATTGAGGTTTCGCTATGTGCAGAGAAGCAAACCGGTACAGATCACAGTAGAATTATCGCTCATTATTATTGCGAGCTGGCTGAACAGGAGTTTGACAAAGGGAATATTCATCTGGTTGAGGAGTACATCAAGAGTGCCCAGAAATCACATAAGAAGTCTAACCGAGTGCTGGTCTTGCAGGGTGATTTGGAAAGCCGAAAAAACAAGCCGGGCGCTGCGCTCAAGTATTATCAAAAGGCTGTTAACAATGATTCACGCCTGGTAGGTTTACTGGATAAAAAGTTGATTGAGGCGACCAGGCAATTAGGTGATATAGAAAATTTATGTGACTTTTTGAAAAAGCTTCTGGGTAAAACAGAGGATCAGAAGATTCTGGAGTACTGGGCGGGGTTGACGCTGCGATATGGTCAGGATAAACACCCGGCAGAAGCGCTGGAAGAAGAAGTAAAAAAATACCCCAGCACTCGTGCCCTGCTGGATCTTATCAAGCTCTGGAAGCTGAACCAGGAGAGCGCATTATCGCTTCAGCGTCTGGATCTGCTTGAGCAGGTACTGGAACAGCATTTGAAAACCCAGACTGAATTTCAGTGTCATCACTGTGGCTACAAAATGAATGATTTTTTATGGCGGTGTCCTGCGTGCCATCATTGGGATACAGTGGCATAAGGACTTTTTATGGATAAACGGTTGATTGTTGCTCTGGACTTCCCCACAGCAGAGCAGGCGCTCGATTTTATACAGTATGTACCAGCAGACAAGTGTCGCTTAAAAGTAGGATTTGAGTTATTTGTCTCAGAGGGGCCAGATTTCGTGAAAAATCTGGTAGAGCGTGGTTTTGATGTGTTTCTTGATCTTAAATTTCATGACATACCCAATACGGTAGCAGCGGCTTGCCTGCGCGCAAGTCAACTAGGGGTATGGATGTTGAACGTTCATGCACTGGGTGGGGAAAACATGCTAAGCGCTGCAAGCAATGCTGTGCATTCGGTTGAAAAACCACCGTTACTGATTGCCGTCACAGTATTGACATCCATGGACAGGCAGCAACTTTCTGGCGTAGGGATTGATGCTGACCCGGCTGAGCAGGTGCTGGTTCTGGCAGAAAAAGCACAGCAGTGCGGTCTGGACGGTGTGGTGTGCTCGGCACAGGAAGCGACATTAATGCGTGAGGCACTGGGACGAGAGTTCAGCCTGGTAACCCCGGGTATTCGACCAGTAAACAGTGTGACGGGTGATCAGCGAAGAATTATGACGCCGGGTGATGCGATACAGTCTGGTGCACATTATCTGGTGATAGGTAGACCCATTACACAGGCTGAGAACCCCGCAGCGGTGATTGAGAGCGTCAATCTTGAAATAGCCCGGGCGGTTTCATCAGTTGATTATTGATTCAGGCCATAGGTGCTGAGCAAGCCACTTGAATTCAGGGTGTAAACCTGGTTTCCTTCTACTACTGGTGCTGCTGTGTAGCGACTATTATCACTGCGTGTACGACCGATGATTGTGCCGGTTTTTCTGTCATACCAGTGAAGGTAGCCTTCTTTGTCACCAACAACCAGAAGGGATTGGCCTAGTAATGCGGGAGCAGTAGGTGCACGTCGTTCCAGGTCATCATTTTTCCAGACAGGATCGCCTGTCAGAGGGTTTAGCTTCCATAGGATTCCCTGATTGTCGGTGACAAACAGCTCTTTTTCATTCGCATCAATTCCTGAATGGCTGGATAGTTTGCGTTTCCAGCCGGTTCTACCGCTACGCATATCAATTCCGGCCAGAAAGCCCTGATAGCTGACAGCAAATAAAGCGGTGCCAATGGCTTTCATCTCGGCGTCAATATCAATCAGTTGTGACAGTTCGGTCAGGCTGCTTTCAAGCCCCAGTTTCGTTGACCAGCTTTCTTTCCCTGTTTCCAGCTCATAAGCAACGACGGAACCATTATCGAAGCCTGCAACGACAAAGGGTCCTGCAATGATCGGGCTGCTGCTTCCCTGCAGGGACAGGATTGGTGTACGTTGAGTCCGTTGCCACAGTGGATCACCATTAGCTGTTGACAGAACATGGATTTTTCCATTTAGGGTACGAAAGACAACCTTGCCCTTTTTACCGCTGGAGATGCTGACAATGGGCTGTTCTAGCAGGGTAATCCAGCGTGTTTTCCCTGTAGTGTTATCGAATGCAATGGCAGCGCCCTCTTCAGTGCCAACAAACACAGTATTCTTTCCAGTGCTGAGTCCCGCTGTAATTGTGCCTGGCAGTTTTTCTTTCCAGAGGACTTCACCGGTTTTCTTGTTGAAGGCGTAGACGGTGTGCAGATCCGCAGCAAACAAGGCATTCGCGGACAGGGTGGGTCTCAGCTTTATATAACCGTGTTGTTGTATGGTATTCAGCTTATATTGCCATAAACGCTGGGGTGTTATCTTTTTGTTAGCGGTCAGAGCTGTCAGTGCCCTGGGTGGCTCTTCCGTGACTTGCTGACCGGGAGAGATTTGCTGTGCAGGAGATGCCAGTTGTCCTGGAAGGAGGCTGCAGCCAGCTAGTGCGAGTAGTGCCGAGGTTGCAGTGATAGCTTTAAAGTGTTTAAGCAAAAAGAGTAAGGGAGTTTTGATACTCCAGAGAAGCAAATACACCTGTCAGGCTCCTTTTGTGCCATCTGTGATTGGATTGCCCAGATTGTCAAGCTTCATTTGCAGGTATTGTGGTGGGTTGCTACCCGATAGCTGGATAGCCTGACGATAGGCTTTTGCGGCCTCCTGGGGTTGGTTTTGTGCCAGAAGTAAATCACCTTTGAGTTCCTGAACGAGTGCAGAAAAGGCGGGGTTAAAGCTTTCCTTCAGATAGGACTGGGCAGATGCAAAATCCTGGGTGTTGATTGTCAGGCGGATGAGTCTCAAGGTGGCTACCTGTTTAAGCAAAGCATCTTTTGAATGCTGAATAGTCCATTTAAGTTCATTTTTTGCTTGCTGTTCATCACTGCTGACAGCGGCTGCTTTTGCTGTGCTGAGTGCTGCTAAAGCAGCATAGGGTGAGCCAGCGAACTCAGTTTTGAGAGTTGAAGTGGTTTCGGGCGATGAGGGTGTGGAGCGTTGTTTGGCAAAAAGTGCTGAGGCTTTTTCAGCTTGTTTCAGTTTGTGTGCCTGCCACTGTTGCCAGCCAAAAACACTACCAATGGCCAGCGCTACACCTGCTATTACTGAGGTACCGTTTTCTTTCCACCATTGTTTTATTTCTTCTGCTTTTTCAGCATCCGTTTTCAAATCAGTCATTGTTGTTTGTTGCCTTGTTTCTTTGTGAAAGGATGGTCATAGCAAGTTCAGTTTGCGGCAGGGAAATTTGTTGAGCCTCCCTGTCACGCAATGGCTTAATGGCTATGGTCTTCATTTTTACTTCATCATCACCGATAATAAGTGCGTAGCGTGCAGCCGATTTATCGGCACGTTTAATCTGCGCCTTGAAGCTACCACCACCGCAGTTACAGATCAATCGCAAGTCCGAAATTTGATCACGTAATTGCTCGGCGAGCTGCATGCCAGTGAGCTGTGCATTATCGCCAATCATCATGAGGAAATATTCAGGAGGGGGGGCATTTTGTGTGATGCCCTGTGCTTCCATCAGGCTTAGCACTCGTTCCATTCCCATTCCAAAACCGCAGGCAGGGGTTTGTTTGCTGCCTAGCTGTTCCACCAGTCCATCATAACGTCCGCCACCACAAACAGTACCCTGGGAGCCTAGTTCCCGGGTTGTCCATTCAAAGACGGTTTTGGAATAGTAGTCCAGCCCGCGTACCAGACGAGGATTGATGATGTAGGGAATATGCATGGCATCCAGCAGTTTCTTAAGCCGTTCAAAGTGTGCTTCAGATGCTTCATCCAGGTGATCAATAATACTGGGTGCATGAGTGAGTAACTCCGTCAGTGCGGGGTTCTTGCTGTCGAGTATACGCATGGGGTTTGTTGTTAGACGGCGTCTGGAGTCTTCATCCAGAAGTGACTCGTGCTGAGAAAAATAATCAACAAGTACAGCGCGGTAGGCTTGTCGCGATGCTGTGCTACCGATGGAGTTTAATTCAAGCTGGATCTGTTTCAATCCGAGTCGTCTCCAAAGGCGGGCTGTCATGGCGATCAGTTCGGCATCAATATCGGGCCCTTTCATGCCAAAGGTTTCTACGCCAATCTGGTGGAATTGCCGGTAGCGTCCTTTTTGAGGTCGTTCACGACGAAACATAGGGCCCATATACCAGAGTCGTTGCTGCTGGTTATAGAGGAGTCCATGCTGAATCCCTGCCCTGACACAGCCTGCAGTACCCTCAGGGCGTAATGTCAGGCTGCTTTCATTACGGTCGGTAAAGGTATACATTTCCTTTTCAACGATATCGGTGACTTCACCGATGGAACGTTTGAAGAGTTCGGTTGATTCCATAATGGGCATGCGGATTTCGGCATACCCGTATTCATGCATGAGTTCTCGCAGGCAGTTTTCCAGATATTGCCATGCTGGTGACTGATGTGGAAGGATATCGTGTACACCACGAATGGACTGGATAGATCGGATCTTGCTCATGTCTGTGGTCTCTTACTCAATACCAAAACTGGCAATACTGCCTTTGGTAAAGGTGCTGATATCCATTGCTTCGCCATTGACAAACAGGGTCAGGGCAGGAGCATTTCCAATTCTTAGCCTCAGCGGGCTATTCAGTGAAAGTTCTTTTTCGGTGCCGGCCGGGTGCAGGGCTTCATAGAGAGTCTTGCCATTATTATCCCGAATTCTGAGCCAGACTTCTTCAGAAAAGATAAATTTGAGATGGGTGTTTTTTTCTGTAGCGGCCTCTTCTGCTTCCGCTGTGGTTGTGGTGTCTATTTGTGTTTCTGTGGGTTCATTAGTGTCCGGGCTACCTTGTTGCTCTGTCGGGGTGTCACCAGCTTCCGTATTGGCGGATATAGTGTCTGTTGTTTCAGGGTTCCCAGTAGTTGCTGGAGATGGTTGTGAGTCTGTTGTTTCTGTTGTTGAAGTAGTGCTGCCCTCTGTGCTGTCGGTGTTTGCAAGGGATGAAACATCTGTCTTTTGATCTGTAGAGATGGGTAAATTACCGGGTAGTTCACCGGTTAGGGAGGGGAGGTTTTGAGTGCCTTCATTGGTCGTTGTTGCCACACTGGTTTCAGGTGTGGTGGAAAAGCGGCTCCATAGGCTTCCCATCCAGTTCTTGACGCCTGGCATCATGGTGAGTAGCGCTAGCAATAGCAAGCTTAAGAAGAGCAGCCCCAGGCGAAAGCGTTGCGGGGTAATGAGTGGGCTGGTTGCCTCATAATTCTGAATGGTGCTGGTTGATCTGGGGGATAGATCCTGATGTGCTGGCGTACCACTTAGTGTTTCGTAGACGTGAATGATTTGTTCGGGGCTCTTGTGAGCCAGTTTTGCGTAGTTTTTCAAGTAGCCACGGACATAAGGAGGCTCTGGGAGTTTGTCGAAAGATTCACTCTCCAGTGCGCGAATGGATGTATCTGTCAGGCACAGAGCGTCTGCCATATGTTGCACATCAAGCTGTGCGGCTTCTCTGTATTCAATAAGTAGCTTGCTCAGGTCGCCGGGCCTGATCGCTCCGTCCGTGTTGTCAGTGTGCTCGTTATCAGTCGCCATTCCATTACCATTCATTCAAACTTACGGCTTCTTTGCTGTTGGGATAGTGTTTTAAAAGCTTTGCAGAACATTCGTCCGCTTGCTTTATTTCACCCAGCTGTGTATATATCTGTTTGCAAAGCGCCAGCGATTTAGCATTTTCACCCGCTACTTCTTTATAACGAAATAAAAAAGCCTGGGCACGTGAGTAATCCCGCTGATCATATGCTAATTTCGCTGTGGCATAAAGAGCGGGAGCAAAGTTTGCCTGTTTTTTTAATGCCTTGTCCAGAAATTCTGTAGCTCGCTTGAGGTGGCCTGCTTCCTTTGCACAAACCCCTGCATTGGTGAGCGCAAAGTGGGGGGTAGCATAAAGTGGATCCTGGATAGCTTTCATGAAATAGCTTTCTGCAGCATCGAAGTGCTTTTGTTTACACAGAAATGAGCCGTAATTATTATTAAGCTCCGGGTTGTTCGGGGTGGACGAAATTGCTTTTTTGAAGTGCTGTTGGGCTTTTTTATCTTGCTTAAGTGCTTCCTGTAGCAAGGCATAATAATGATGCGTCTCAGCCGAACCCGGGTCTTGTTCCAATGCCTTTTCCAGTTTTTCACTTGCCAGGTGCATCCTGCCTTTACGCAAGTATTCTGCGCCCAGGCGTGCGTTGTAGGAAGCGGCGCTCTTGAGGTCAGGTGTGCCTGGATTGCTGGCACATCCTGTAAAATTGAGTAATACAAAACTGAGAAGAAAGAACCCAATGGGAGTGTTCATGCATTTATTATTCATACTTAAGTTTGCCCGTCTTTTATAGTAATAGTTATGACAGTAGAGTCGCCGCAAGTTCAACCATTCATCAGGCAGGAAAGGTCACTAAAAGCTTATGCATCATTACTCTCCAGGCGAATGAAGTGCATGTCTCTGCGACTTTTGTCGTTAACTTTTCCAGCGAGTTGCCCACAGGCAGCATCAATATCATTACCGCGCGTCTTGCGGGTCATGGTAATTAGTCCTGCGCCGGCAAGTATATCATGAAAACGATTAATACGTTGTTGGCTAGAGCATTTATAGCGGGTTTTCGGAAAGGGGTTGAAGGGAATCAGGTTGACTTTTGATGGGGTATTTTTTAGTACCCTGATAAGTTCGTAGGCATGTTTATCAGAATCATTAACCCCATCGAGCAAGACATATTCCATCGTGATTCTTTCGCGGGCTGCCTTCTGTTCCAAAAATCGATTACAAGCATCAAGTAGCTGGTTAATGGGGTACTTTTTATTTAAGGGTACTAGCTGGTTGCGTAGTTCATCATTGGGAGCATGCAGGGAGACTGCGAGTGCGATATCGACGGTCTCTGTCAGTTTATCCAGAGCCGGTACAACCCCTGATGTGCTGACGGTTACGCGACGCTTGCTAAGTCCATAGGCATTATCGTCCAGCATAAGATGAATAGTGTCGATAACATTGTTGTAGTTGAGCAGGGGTTCTCCCATGCCCATGAAGACCACATTGCTGATGACACGCTCGCCCATGGGATCCTGTTGCAGGAGCTTCCTGGCGATCCACAACTGCCCAATGATCTCGGCGACGGTGAGATTTCGATTAAAGCCCTGTCGGGCAGTTGAACAAAATGTACAGTCCAGGGCGCAGCCAACCTGTGACGAGATACACAGTGTACCCCGGTTTGACTCGGGGATGAAAACCACTTCAATGCAGTTACCATCATCCAGGCGTAGTAGCCATTTGTGTGTGCCATCAGCAGAGTGTTGATCCAGCACAACTTCCGGGGCACGAATTTCCGCTATCTTTTTTAACTCCAGGCGCAAGTTTTTGCTCAAATTGCTCATTTGATCAAAGTCATTCACACCCTGCTGGTGTATCCATTTAATCAGCTGGACTGCACGAAAAGGCTTTTCACCACGCTCCCGGAAGAACGTCTTGAGCTTTTCAGTACTAAAATCCAGCAGATTAATTTTTGTTTGCGTATGAGTCATATAAGAGGTTTAGCGTGTGCGCGGACAGATCTCATCGTCTGTAAAAAAGTAGTCTATTTCAATTTTAGCATTTTCTGCACTGTCTGACCCATGTACTGCATTTTCATCGATGGTTTCGGCAAAATCTGCGCGAATGGTGCCTGCGGCAGCTTCAGCCGGGTTGGTTGCTCCCATCACTTCACGATTTTTGGCAATAGCATCTTCTCCCTCCAGGACCTGGATCATGACAGGGCCGGAAGTCATAAACTCAATCAGGTCCTTGAAGAAAGGGCGCTCTTTATGGACGGCATAGAAGCCACCTGCTTCTTCGGCAGAAAGGTGTTTCATCTTTGCGGCAATAATTTTCAGGCCAGCACCTTCAAAACGTGAATAAATTTGTCCGATAACATTTTTAGCGACAGCATCGGGCTTGATAATAGAAATGGTGCGTTCAACGGTCATGACAAGTACTCCAAAATATAAAAAAACAGGAAGAGCAGGTGGTATGAATAGCCTGCGTTGAACGGGTTATGTTTCAGTCGCTTTTTGATACTGTTATGTAACCAGAGTTCAGCGCCGTTGGATTATCCATCTGCAAAAACCGCGCCATTGTACAAGGGCAGCACGGCAAGGTAAACAGACGTAGCCTGCCGGGAGCAAAATACATTTGTCGTAATGGGAAAACCGACTATCCCGACCATGATTGCTGGACATGTAAGGAATTCGGCATGATGGTTGTAATTTGAACATCTGCACCATACGGGTTTATATAGCGCAGGGTCACGCAGAACATAACAAGAACTTAGACAAGGTTTGATGACACCTAATCCTGATAAGGCACTAAAACAAGAGAATCATCACAATGCGTAACAATAATTATAAGGATAAAACATGACTTATCTCATAGCACAACTTTGGCTGTTCTTGCTGTTGGCGGGATTAATTGGCAGTGTGCTTGGCTGGGTTTTGCGCGGTGGGTGCAAGCGTCCGCGTGCAGCGCTGAAAACCTTACAGTCAAAATACCAGTTGCTTGAAAAAAAACAACGTCGTATGGCGCAGGTGTTAAAAGAAAATAGCAAACTAAAGTCTCAGGTAGGTCAGTACAGGGCCGAGCGAAAGCAGCAACAGGCTTTGTCCAGACAGCTGACGGTCATGCAAAAATGGATGTCGAGGTCACGCAAGGTACACAAGCAGGCCAATCTCAAATTGAAAAAGACAGAAGAGCTGCTTGCCTTTGCAAAACGCAGTATCCTGGCCAAGGATAGTGTCATCAGTGAACTCAAGGGTGAGTGCTCGGGTACCGAAACTTTGTTGCACGCTTGTCAGGTTGACTGGGAGGCGAAAGAAGGAAAGCTGCAAGAGCGCCTGGTGAAATATCAGCAATTACTTAAGGAAGCGGAAATAGCTCAGGAGGCAACAACATTCCGGTTGCAGGAAAAGGAGTCACGGATTGCCAGGCTGATGGCTCAGATCGGTGAGCTTGAACAGGAGCAAGCAGATGTGGTAAACCAGCTGGAAGCATTACGTGCTCAACATGAGGCACAAACCAGTGAGCTTGAGCGTGTGACTGAAGAGAAAGAGGCGGTTGTCAGTCAGATGGAGGGTTTCAAACAACAGGCAGAAAGCTTTATCCAGGCGTTGACAGAAGAAAGCAGGAAGCAGCAGGAAACGATTGAGCTTATGCAGGGTGATATTGAGCAGATACAGCAAAAGTACTTTGACAAGGAAGAAGAGGCAGAAAAAAGCCTGGCCGCTCTTGGTGAAAAAGAGGCTCTTGTCGAGCAGCTCAGTGAGAAACTGAAACAGGCCATGAACGCTCGTCCAGTCAATAAGTTGCCATCTGGCAGGCGGGCACAGTCCCACTCCTCCTTGTTGACGAATCTGGCGCTGGATGTCACGCCCCACTGGAAGCGTATTAAGCGCTTTACCCGCCGTAGAAGATAGGTTTAGGAGGCGCTGAATAAGTCTGGCCGGAAATCCTGTCCTCAGAAAAACGAGTCACGATATGATTAGAGTCTCCTTTATCACTCTCTTAAGAACATAACTGCCCATGTCTCTTTGAGGCATGAACAAACGCTCATGTAAATTGTGAAACCCGCTGTTTCATTGCATACGGTTGTGTTAGCATTCGACCGTGATTAGCTAAGGATTCGGGCATAATGGCACGATACATTTTCATTACGGGTGGCGTTGTTTCTTCTTTGGGAAAGGGGATTGCCGCAGCGTCATTAGGTGCAGTCCTTGAGGCGCGTGGTCTCTCCGTTACCATGATGAAGCTGGATCCTTACATTAACGTAGATCCGGGTACCATGAGTCCTTTCCAGCATGGAGAGGTTTTTGTTACTGAAGATGGCGCAGAAACAGACCTGGATCTGGGGCACTATGAACGCTTTGTGGGCTTCAAGGCAAACCAGCTTAATAACTTCACCACCGGGCGTATTTATGAATCCGTTATCCGCAAAGAAAGACAGGGTGAATACCTGGGAGCAACGATTCAGGTCATTCCCCACATAACGGATGAGATCAAGCGCAGTGTACGGGCTGCTGCGGGTGATTATGATGTCGCTATGGTCGAAATTGGCGGTACGGTGGGTGATATAGAGTCATTGCCGTTTATGGAGGCGATCCGTCAGATGGGAGTGGAAGAAGGGCATGAGAATGCTCTGTTTATCCACCTCACCCTGTTGCCCTATTTACCTACAGCCGGAGAGTTGAAAACCAAACCGACGCAGCACTCGGTAAAAGAATTACGTTCCATCGGCATTGTCCCTGATATTCTTTTGTGCCGGTCTGACCGTATGCTGCCGGAAAATGAACGCAAGAAGATCGCCCTGTTTACCAATGTAGAAGAGCGGGCGGTTATCCCGGTAGTAGACCTTGACAGTATTTATAAAATTCCACTCTGGCTGCATGCACAAAAGCTGGATCAGATTGTACTGGACAAGTTTCAGATAGCGGGTTTGCCAGAAGCAAACCTGTCGGACTGGAAGGATGTTGTGAATGCCATGGAGTTCCCTGAGGCAGAAGTCACCGTGGCAATGGTTGGCAAGTACACGAACCTGACGGAATCGTATAAATCCCTGAATGAAGCCTTGACACATGCAGGTATTCAAACCCAGTCCAGAGTAAATATTCGTTATGTTGATGCTGAAAAGCTGGAATCCAACCCTGACCTGCTACTACAGGGGATAGATGCCATTCTGGTTCCTGGGGGGTTTGGTAAACGAGGTGTCGAAGGCAAGATTGCGGCTGTACGCTATGCCCGTGAAAACAGAATCCCCTATCTGGGAATTTGTCTGGGTATGCAGGTTGCAGTGATTGAATATGCCAGACATTGTGCTGGTCTTGCAGGTGCACATAGCACCGAGTTTGACAAGGAAACCCCACACCCGGTGATTGGACTGATTACCGAGTGGATCGACCAGGAAGGTAATGTTGAGTTACGCAACGAAGATACGGACAAGGGAGGCACCATGCGCCTGGGGGGGCAGGCCTGTCAGCTGTCACCCAATACCCTGGCACGGGAAACCTATGGCGCCGAAGAGATTGTTGAAAGGCACCGGCATCGTTACGAATTTAACAACACCTACCGGGATGTACTGACAGAAACAGGCCTGGTGATCTCTGGCCTGTCGAAAGATGGCATGTTGGTGGAGATGATTGAGTTGCATGACCACCCCTGGTTTCTTGCCTGTCAGTTCCATCCCGAGTTTACCTCCCGTCCCCGTGAAGGGCATCCGCTATTCACCAGCTTTATCAAAGCAGCCTTGATGCAGCATGGAAAAACACAGGCTGCAACCATGATAACGAATGTAAATACAGGTGAAAACTAATGCAGCTATGTGGATTTGAAGCAGGATTGAAGCAGCCCTTTTTTCTCATCTCCGGGCCTTGTGTTGTGGAGTCGGAGGCACTGACCATGAGCACCGCAGAGAAGCTGAAGGAAATAACGGCGGCCTTGTCAATTCCGTTTATTTTCAAATCTTCTTTTGACAAGGCAAACCGCTCTTCACACAGTAGTTTTCGAGGCCCTGGCATGGAGGAGGGCTTGCGTATTCTGGAAAAGGTTAAAACAGAACTGGAAATACCGGTATTAACCGATGTACATGAAGACACTCCGCTAGATGAGGTGGCTGCTGTGGTAGATGTCATGCAGACACCCGCATTTCTTTGTCGACAAACTAACTTTATTCAGAATGTCGCTTCGCAGGGTATTGCGGTCAATATTAAAAAAGGACAGTTTTTGGCTCCCTGGGATATGGGTAATGTGGTTGATAAGGCCAGGGCAACAGGGAATGAGCAGATTATGGTTTGCGAGCGGGGTTACTCCTTCGGCTATAACAATCTGGTCTCAGATATGCGTGGGTTGGCAGTGATGCGGGATACAGACTGTCCGGTCGTTTTTGATGCTACCCATTCAGTACAGCTTCCTGGTGGGCAGGGTTCCTGCTCAGGTGGGCAGCGTGAGCATGTGCCGGTATTAGCTCGGGCAGCGATTGCAGTGGGTATCTCCGGGATTTTTATGGAGTCACACCCAAACCCGGAAGAGGCGTTAAGTGATGGTCCTAATTCCTGGCCGCTGGGTAAGATGAAAGCCTTGCTGGAAACGCTGAAAGCTTTGGATGAAACGGTAAAAGCCAGTCCATTTTTGGAAGATGAACTATAGGGGTCTGTAATCTGGCAATATTAAGGAGCCTCTGATTAAGCATTTATGCTTATAAACTGCGTGTTTTCGCCTTGCTCCTGAACAAAATAGAGAGCAATCTGAGCAGCTGCAGATTGTGATGAGTAGTTACTATTTTTAGAAACAAATTATTATTAACTGGAGACATCATGTCAGAAATCGTAAAAGTGCATGCCAGGGAGATTATTGATTCTCGTGGCAACCCAACCGTTGAAGCAGACATTATTTTATCAAGTGGCGTCACAGGTCGTGCTGCTGCACCCTCTGGTGCTTCAACAGGTGCACGGGAAGCGATTGAGTTACGTGACGGGGATCAATCACGCTATTTGGGCAAAGGTGTTCGCAATGCGGTAAATAATGCCAATACCGAGCTGGCTGAAGCGATTATAGGGATGAATGTTGCTGATCAGCAAGCGATTGATCACTGTCTGATTGAACGTGATGGTACTGAAAACAAGAGTCGCCTGGGGGCGAATGCTATTCTGGCTGTTTCATTAGCAACGGCTCATGCAGCTGCTAACGACAAAGGACAACCACTGTATCAGTATCTGGGAAAGACGGATGAGTTTACAATGCCGGTACCTATGATGAACATTATAAATGGTGGTGAGCATGCAGATAATAGTGTTGATATTCAGGAGTTCATGATTGTCCCGGCGGGCGCTGATAGTGTGACCGAGGCCATCCGTTATGGGGCTGAGGTTTTTCATAGTCTGAAGTCTGTTCTGGGTGCCCAGGGTATGAATACGGCAGTAGGAGATGAAGGAGGTTTTGCGCCGGATTTGCCTTCAAATGAAGCAGCAGTTGAAGTTATTCTGGAGGCGATTGAGCAAGCCGGGTTCAAGGCCGGGCAGGATATCTGGCTGGGGCTGGATTGTGCCAGTTCCGAGTTTTATAAGGATGGCAGGTATGAATTGTCATCCGAGGGGAAAAGTTTTGACGCCACAGGCTTTGTTGATTATTTGTCGGGCTGGGTAGATCAGTATCCTATTATTACGATTGAGGATGGTCTGGCTGAGGATGACTGGCAAGGTTGGGCACTACTGACAGAAAAACTGGGTGATCGCGTACAGTTGGTTGGTGATGACCTGTTTGTTACGAATACAGCGATTTTTAAGCAAGGAATTGAAAAAGACATTGCTAACTCTATCCTGATAAAATTTAACCAGATTGGTACGTTGACAGAAACCTTGCAGGCAATACAGATGGCGCATGATGCAGGTTATACTGCGGTGATCTCTCATCGTTCGGGAGAAACTGAAGATGTAACGATTGCCGATCTGGCTGTTGCCACCAATGCCGGACAAATCAAGACAGGTTCATTGTCTCGCTCTGACCGGGTAGCAAAATATAACCAGCTGATCCGGATTGAAGAGCAGCTGGGGAACGCCGCCAGCTATGCTGGGCAATCTGCTTTTAAATATCTGTAATGGACTCTTCATCACCTGCGAGGCTGTTCGAGGATAGGAAGCGTAATGAAAATCACAGGAATGTCATTAAGGTGAGCTTATTGGAAGAGGCGAATAGCCGTCGCTATTTAACGATTCCAGTAAGCTCAGATTATGATGCTCATGGGATTTGCAGTAGCTTCTTAGTTCTCGGAGAGCCTCCCAGAGCTGATATGGAAACGATTTGATAAGAATACTGGTCATTCTCTTCACACTACTTCTGATTATTTTGGTCGGAAGGTTATGGGTGGGTAGTGGTAGCTACCCACAGATATGGCATATGCAGGAAAAAATTGATCACCTGTCGTCATCAAACCAGCAACAGTTAGAAGATAATCACAAGCTGGAGGCTGAACTTCAGCAGGTTCAGGAAAGCACCGAGGCGGTAGAAGCCCGAGCCAGAAATGATTTTGGCATGATCAAAAAAGGTGAGACTTTCTATCAAATTATTTTGAGCCCTGAACAGAGCGCTCCTGTACAGGCAGAGGGCGATACGACAAAAGAAAAAATCACTCCGGTACTACCTTCAGCAGCCAATGAAGCACAATAAGACCTGGGTTGTGATTCCTGCGGCTGGAGTTGGCAAGCGTATGCAGGCTGACCTTCCGAAGCAATACCTTAAATTGCATGGGCGTACGGTCATCGAGCATACCCTGGGTTGCTTTATTTCACATCCGGATATAGCCGGTCTAGTGATCGCTGTTCAGCCGGACGATCCTCACTGGCGTAAGCTTGATATGCCCGATACCTTACCCGTGTATACCGTTGCTGGTGGACAGGAGCGGGCTGACTCCGTGCGTAATGCCTTACATTTTCTGCTCCATGATCTACAGCAGGGTGAGTACCCGGTACTGGTACATGATGCAGCACGCCCCTGCTTGCTAAAAAAGGATCTGGATCGACTGTTAAAACTGCGTAATCATCCCGATGGAGCCATACTGGCCATGCCGGTGCGCGATACTATGAAGCGTGAGCATCAGGGGTGTATTGATCACACAGTTGAGCGTCAACAACTCTGGCACGCACTAACCCCTCAGCTGTTTGGTATCCAGAAACTTCACCAGGTTCTGGGTAGTGCTCTGGATGCAGGGGTTTCTATAACTGATGAAGCCTCTGCCATGGAGTATGCAGGCTGTCACCCGGTATTGGTTGAAGGGGAGGCATCCAATATTAAGATTACCCGTCCTGCAGACCTGGAACTGGCAGCTTTTTTTCTTCAGCAAAAACAAGCGCTCTGTAGGTCGCCCAGGTGAGGATTTTAGCTTCATGAGCCTGATAAAAATTGGTCAAGGTTATGACGTGCATAATTTTTGTGAAGGTGACTTTATTACCCTGGGCGGTGTGCGTATTGCTCACCATCAGGCATTTCAGGCACATTCGGACGGTGATGTATTAATTCACTCCCTGTGTGATGCCCTGCTGGGGGCGCTGGCGCTGGGGGATATAGGGGTACATTTCCCGGATACGGATAGTCAGTATGCCAATATTGATAGCAGGAAACTCCTCCGTCACGTAAACCGGCTCATTGCAGATAAAGGGTGGCAATTATCGAACGCAGATTGCACTATCATTGCCCAGTCCCCAAAGATGGCACCGCATATTGAAACCATGCGGCTCAATGTGAGTACTGATTTGGGTGTTGAAATGGATCAGCTAAGCATTAAGGCCACTACCACTGAGAAGCTGGGTTTTGAAGGCCGTGAAGAAGGTATTGCCGTCATGTCGGTTGTTTTGCTCTCAGCCTTCTAGTAATCAACTTATAAAGCTGTTAAAGGTGTCGGTATTGTCGGTATTCTGGAGGCCCAACAGGGCATGGTTTGTTGGGCTTCCTTCGTCACCGCCAACCTACAAATTAGCCCTTTACGTAGAATTCCGGGTTGAAGTCACGGATCCAGCTAATAACGACCCGTTTTGTTCCTGCCAGCGCCTATATCATCTTGAAATTCCAATGGAATGACGATAGGAAAGCGGGAGCCAGCCTTGGTGACAACCTCCATTTCCAGATTGAGCTGCCTGGCTCTGGCCAGCTTTGAAAAGTCATGGGGAATCAATTGCAGATTCAGGACGCCTCTTTGGCCTGAGTTTAGCCGGGTAAGCTTGTCAGAAAGCAGCGTAACGGAGGCCTCGCTGCCATGTATTTGTCGGGCACGTAACCAGAAAGAGGGGGTTTCTCCAATATTTTTTATGGTAATGCTAAAGCGCCCCCCTTCTTTTGCCACTTTCACTCGCTCACGAGAGGCCGTCAGGATAAGCTTATCTTCACTGGCCAAGCCCTTGGGTGCCAGCGGGGCGGGAGGCAGGTTGTCGCCCTTTTTAATAATAAGTGAGCCATCATCACCCCGGAAAAACTTTTTCTGGAGATGGTTTTCACTGACCCAGGTTCCTCGGGGGCCATCTATGAGCGTATAGGCCTTTTTCTGGGCTTTTAGATTCCATAACTCGGTACTGCCGTTGTGACTGACGGAAAGGATATTACTGCCATCTTCAGTAAAATCGACGGAATGCACGGGTTCTTTTTTCGTATTGGTGGTAATCGAGTGTATGGGTTCGCCAGTGGCAACTTCCCAGACCTTAATGGTTCCATCTTTGGAGGCAGAGACGAGCTGTTCTCCTTTTTTGCTGAAACGTATGGCGGTAATGGGTGCATCATGTGTTTTCAGGGTGCGTAGATGTTTTTTATCATGAATATCCCAGATCTCTATAAAATGATGATCTGCCGAGCCCTGATCCGTACCTGCTGCGAGGAAACGTCCATCCGGACTAAAGGCCAGCGACAGGAAACCCACTACTTTTTCATTACCGATCAACGACTGCTCCAGACTTTTGTTGCGTGTATTCCAGAGTTTGATTGTGCCGTCTTTTGAGGCAGAAGCAATAAACTTTCCATCCGGGCTATAGGCAATATCGGTAATATCACCATGATGACCAATAAACTTGAATGTCGGTGTGTTGGACTGTACGTCCCACAGTTTAACGATGGAAGACTTGGTGCTAGCTGTTGCCAGGTACTGGTTGTCCGGGCTCATGACCGCCATGGCAGCTCCCAGCTTGTGTGCCTTGATGAAAAAGACCCGGTTGTTGGTGTTGCGTTCCCAGACTGTGACGGCGCCATGATTATCACCAACGACAATATAGGTACCATCCGGGCTAAACGAAATATATTCAATACTGTGATTGCGACCTTTGAGTGAGTATTTCAGCATCTTTTTGTGTGCATCCCAGAGCTGGATATGACCATCTACTGTACCGGTCGCAATCAGTGCCCCATCCGGGCTGACCCGGGTTTTTGTTGCTTTCAGAATTTGTCCGCCAAAGGTATCGACATATTGTCTTCCCGGAATATCAAAGATCTTGATTGTTTTTGAACTCAGTGACACGACCAGTGAGTTGCCATCCGGTCGAAAAGCAATATCATTGATTTCATGATCGTTGTTTTCGTAGCTAAAAAGAGGCCGTCCGCCGATAAGTGTACTAAAGAGTAACAGGTAGTTTTTGTCTCCCGGTTTGTTCAGGCTGACGACAAAGGTTTTACCATCAGGTGAAAAGGCGGCAGAAGACTTTTCGTAATTCTTAACTCTGGGTGTTGAGTAGCGGTGCAGTCTTTTATTGGCGGCTGCATCCCATAACATAACGGCTCCATCTGTATCAATGCTGATGAAACGGTCATCCTTGTCGCTGAACTGAACGGTAGTGACAGGCGCTTTGTGTTCAGTGTATTGGTACAGGAGTTCCTTACTATCAGTATCCCAGACACTAAACATGCCGCTGATATCAGCAGATACCAAATAACGACCACCCGGACTGAAGCCCAGGGCAGAAATAGTTTCAGTGTGTTGAATAAAGCTGGCAATACGCTTTTTTGTTTCCACCTCCCACAAGTCCAGGCGCTTGCCGTCGATGGCGGTGGCAAACAGCCGGCTATCCGGACTAAATGTAGCGGCCCCCCCGGATATGGATGGAACAGAGAACTCCAGAGATTTGGTTTCAATGCGCCGAATCTCAATACGTTCGCCCACATTAATGGCTATAAATTTACCATCTGGGCTAATATCAACGAAGGCATCAGACTCGGAAAGACCCCCACCCTGAAAAGTGGATATTGGGGCACGGGTTTCTGTATCCCATAGCTCAACCGGGTTATTGTGAGAGGTGAGAGCCAGCAAGCGCCCATCGGCACTGAAAGTGGACGTGTAACTATCCTGGTTTGAGTGTGCCCGGTACCATTGCTGGGATTCTGGCAAGGACTCACCTTCGCTAACCAATGCGGGAAGTGCCTGATCCACATTGGAAAAATCGGGACTTGCGGTTGCAACTCCCAGGAAGAAAGCAGCAAATAGCAGGCCCCAAAGTGGAGTTATAAGGGTGCGTATCTGCACTTTTTCAAGAAAAACAGAGAGAAGTAATGGAAGAGAGATATCCGGTTTTGTTATAGACCCGAATAGTACTTTTTGACGCTCATTGTTTCGCATAATAAGAAATCCATTTTCATGCAATAACCAGCCAGCTTGTCGTTTTTAGGTAGGGGTGTCTCAAAACGCACAAGAAACATCTTTGATGTTAATTGTAGAAAACTTGACGTAGCCTTAATGGAACTGGGTTTCTACCGCTCATTTTAATCATATTTATCGTTAATATTCAGTTGTATTACTGACTAAGAGCCTGTCTGTACCAGGGCCAAACAGAGCCAAAACCCTGAAAATAATCAGAGGGTTTTGTTATATAATGCCGCACGGCAGGGCTAATATACTGGATAGCCCTGTGTTGATGCAGATACAGCGGATTACTATACAGGACTCCGTTGAACTTACACATTGATTATTTTTATAGCATATTGCAAGAAATGTATTGCAAGAGACCGTCGTATAGATATAAGGGGGC
>WFWY01000119.1 GCA_015490895.1 Thiotrichaceae bacterium
ATTCGAAAGAAAGGTAGCATCACACAGAACGAAAAACGTAATCAACAGCACCTTTTGGGGGCTTGAAAAACTCACCAGGGCACGAAATAAAAAAGTGACAAAGGCACCATACTAAAATCAAAGACTTTGCCTGCAAACAAAAACAGAAAGAATGACGAGGCTTCTTTTAGTTCTAACAGAAGATTAGGCGTAACAAGTTACGCCTAATACATTCAAAAATTCTCCATTCTTTGCGTTCTAGCTCAATTGTGACCGCTCTGTGAGATATCCTTGGTGTAAAGTTTATACCATTATAAAGCCATTTAGCAAAGCCACTTAGCAGAGTCATCGAACACGCTACCGCCCTGCAGTGTATCGAATTAGACCGCCTATATATATAAATTTCACATTTTATCTGGTTGAGTTAGACGGCGGAAGGAAGGTTATTATATTAATATTCTGTCTAATATGGGCTGGGCGGATTCCATATAGCCCTTTATTATTATTCAGTTACTTTATCAGTTTTTTCTATTAAATCAAACCAATGAGTGTGAGAAATACACCTACGGGTGAAACTAACCGAGAGAAAGAGTTTTGGACTCGTTATGCCCTGTTTTTAAAGGATTCTGGTGTGTCCAGGAGAGTGATAGAGTGGTATGTTAAACATGCAAAAAATTATGTGGCGAGTTTGGGTGAAACCCGGTTGTCGCAACAAAATACTGAGGATATAGCGAAATATTTTGAAGTGTTAGGCAGAAAAAAAGGCTTAAGAGATTGGCAATTTGCTCAGAATGTCGATGCTATACGGAAACTTTATTGTGGTTTTGTTTCGCGAAAATGGGATACTAAAGTTCTCTGGGAAAGCTATATAGAAAATGCCAGAGAATTATCCACAAATCATGCAACCCTGGCTCGATCTTATGGGGATGCATTAGAGGATTTACTTTCTGTTTTACCTGCCCGTTTTCTTTCTGATACTCAGGTTCTGGATAAATATGGGATGGCTTTGCAAAAGCTGGTGAAGGAAATCCGCTACAGTGATTATTCCATCCGCACTGAACAGACTTATTTGCAGTGGGCTTTACGTTTTTTACGCTTTTGCTCAGGTAAAACCTTACCGGAACTCACAGAAGCGGATGTACGCCGTTATCTGGAATTTCTGGCTATTAAGCGCCAGGTATCGGTGAGTACTCAAAAACAAGCCTTGAATGCATTGGCTTTTTTCTTTAAACGGGTATTGGTTCGTCCGCTGGGTGATATAGGGCAGTTTGTCACTGCCAAGCGCTCTAAAAAACTACCGGTAGTGTTGACCAGACAGGAAGTAGGTAGTTTGATGCAGCAATTTGCCAACCCTGCTCATCGTTTAATGGCTGGTCTGTTGTATGGTTCTGGTTTGCGTTTGATGGAATGTGTGCGACTGCGGGTGCTGGATGTTGATTTTGGGTATCAGCAAATCACAGTGCGCGATGGTAAAGGAAAAAAAGACAGGATCGTACCGCTACCACAAAAATATATAGAGCCACTACAACAACATTTGGAAAAATCAAGAATGACGCATCAACGGGATCTGGCTGCGGGGTTTGGAGCGGTACTGATGCCGACGGCGTTGTCACGTAAGTTTCCCAATGCAGCGAAGGAGTTTAAGTGGCAATATGTATTTCAGGCGACGCGTATCTCAACCGACCCGCGTACCGGCGAAAGGCGGCGTCACCATCTGCATGAGAGTAGTTTGCAAAAGGCGGTTAATCGTGCCGGCAAGGCTGCTAGAATTGACAAACGTGTAAATTGCCATGTGCTGCGACATTCCTTTGCGACACATTTGCTGGAAGCGGGTTATGACATACGCACGGTGCAGGAGCTTCTGGGGCATGCGGATGTGTCTACCACCATGATTTATACTCATGTGATGAATACACCGGGGATGAGTGTGCGTAGTCCGGCTGATATGTTGTGACAGTGGAAAGGTGCTGTATAGCCAGGGCTCCTGAATTGCTACTGTAAGCTGATACAACTACTGGGTCGGTCGCATTACTTTTTTCCATTGGAGGCATGAAGTCAGGGGTTCCGGTTTTAGGTTTAGTTAAACAACACAAACAAGTCTTCTATCCAGACGCCACCCTCAAGATCTGTCCTTTCATGCTTATTTTCGGACTGCGGTATCAGTAGCTGGATTTCCAGTAGCCTGTCCTGATCAAAAACCAGCATGATTTGCCCGCCAAGATGATAAACCGCAGCAAAGACGCCTAGTAGCTGCCCTGTTTTTTCTTCAATGACGGGTTCACCGGGGGTAAATAGATAGTTCGCTAACCAGTGTGTGTGTGTAGGCTGCGATGCGGGTACAACGCTAATGAATAACGCCTGTTCCTGTTGGGTGCAGCGAAGGGTTATATCCTTGTATCCCTGTTCTGTATATGCCATCACATCTGTAACAACCTGAAGTATAGCAAGCAGGCCTGTTTCATTGAGTATTGTTTGAGGGAGTGCAGGGGTTTCACATGCGCTGCTATCGACAGATATAGGAAGTTGCTGGCTAATTTGTGCGATGCAGGAGGTATAGTCGATGGGGTTGGTCGCTGGTTGGTCAAGGAGTGAGCCGTATGTGGCTGTCCACTGGTTAAGGCTTTGATTGATCCGGATCAGCTTTTCTATTTTGGCCAGTTCTTTTTCCCAGTAGCCTGCTGTAGTGTCAGTATTGGCGGTGGTCGACTCCGCAATAACCTGTGGTGTCGCTATTTGCTCAAGAAAGGATTGCATTGCAAGTCGGGGGCGTTGATAGCCAGTTTGTGCTGCCGTCATGCTAATCATGGCTTTCATCAGTTCCATTTTTGACTGGCGATGGGACAGGCTCATTTTTTCCTGAATGAGTTGCAAACGATCCTGTTCCAGTTCAAAAAAGTTCATTGCCAGGCGCAGGTCAATCAGCAGTTCATCTGCATTCCAGGGTTTATTGATGTAGCGAAATATTTCGCCGGTATTGACAGCTGCTATCGCATCTTCCAGGTCTGAATAAGCGGTGGTGAGTACACGAATAATTTTAGGGTATGTCTGGCGTACATAGCGCAGTAATTCCACACCAAATTCACCGGGCATACGCTGGTCAGTAATGAGAACGCCGATGTGGGCGTGCTGCTGCGCCAGAATGTGTTTGGCTTCATTCACATCCGCAGCAGTGAGTACATTAAACTGTGAAGAAACTAGCCGGGTAAACATTTTGCGTGCTTTTTCTTCATCATCTACAAATAGAATGGCGTATGAGTTTTGATTGCTAGAGGTCATCTCTATTGTTCTCCGGGGTTATGTGCAAGAGCCAGATCAAAATTGAATTCAGTGAATTGTCCCACTTCACTACTCACATTTAATGATCCGCCATGATTCTTGATAATGGTATGGCTGATACTCAGTCCCATACCCAGGCCTTCGCCGATATCTCTGGTGGTGAAAAAGGGTTCAAAAATACGCGACAGGGTTTGCTTGTCAATACCACTGCCATTATCGCGCACATGAATGAGTATTCGCTGTGGATCAGGAGCATCTTGTTCATTGATAAATGGACTGCACCCGATCTCAATGCGACCCTGCTGTTTTCCATGCAGTGCCTTGGTCGCGTTGGTGATGAGGTTAATAAAGACTTGTACAAGATGGTTATTGGAACCCACCACTTTGAGGTTGTCGGGGATCTTAATCTTGATTTCAATGGTGCCTTTTTCATGTGCCGTAAAGCGCAGGGCGCTCCGAATTGCGTCCATTAAAACGAACGCCTGGCGGGTATCCGCCTTTTCAGGATAGGCAAAGGTATGTAAATCTTTAACAATGGTTTTAATACGATCCATCCCCTCCAGGATATCAGCGACCATTTCTGCCTTGTCTTCATCAGCCTTGATATCCGGGTCGCGCTGTAATATTTGTGCGGCGGTGATGGTGTAATTTAGAGGGTTATTGACTTCATGTAGCAGACCTGAGGCCAGGCTGCCAATGGCATTAAGTTTTTCGCTATGCAGCAGTTTGCTTTCTGCCGCTTTCAGGTCTTTCAGTGCGGTATGCAATTCACGGTTATGCTGCTCCAGTGCTTTTTCCAGCTTTTGTGTATTGGTCAGATTGGTGAGGCGGGTATGTAATTCAGTGGTTGAGAATGGTTTGGTTAAAAAATCATCTGCACCATTTTTCAGAGCTGTCATCTTGGAGTGTTCATCAATGCGTGCAGTAAGAAGAACAATCCTGGTAAATGAAAAGTCGGTATGATGCTTAATGCGTTCACAGATTTCCAGGCCATCAATGTTGGGTAGCATGAGGTCGGTCAGGATGAGGTCAGGGTGGTATTTAAACGCAAGTTCCAGACCGGTTTCACCATCAGCAGCCGAGGCAACACGATACTCGTCCGAGAGCGCTCGTACCAGATAGGATCTCAGTTCGGGTTCATCTTCTATGATCAGTAAGGTGGGGCGTCTTTCCTTGTCTGCATCTTCCGTGACATCCGGCGCGTCAAAAGCCTGGGTGTCCGGTTCCAGCATGATGGCATCGGGCCGGTTCAAGTGAAGACTATAGTCTGCATTCTGATGTAATTTTTCCAGCGGATTCATGGGTAGTATTGTCACGCTTTCCGGCTCGGAAATCGTATCCTCTGTATTTGCCAATGGAAAAGTCAGGGTAAAAGTTGTGCCTTTGTCCAGTTCGCTGCTGACGTTGATATGACCGTGTTGTGCTTGCGTTAATTCACGTACCAAAGCCAACCCCAGGCCTGTGCCCTGATATTTCCTGGTTGCCGAGCTATCGGCCTGCTGGAAGCGCTCAAAGATATGAGGTAAATGATCACTACTGATACCAATTCCCGTGTCTGAAATGCTAATTTGCGAGGTAGTATCCTGTAGCGTATTGCTGATAGTGATTTTTCCTCCTTCCGGTGTGAATTTAATAGCATTGTTGATCAGGTTGATCAGGATTTTTTCCAGTGAATGGGCGTCCCCCTGAATGGTGGCAGGTGCAAAGTTCGTATCTACCTGCAGGGTGATTTTTTGTTTTTGTGCCTGATGTTGCATGCTGCTGACAATGCTGTTAACCAGTGGCTGTATAGCCAGGGGCTTGCACTCAAGCGCTTGCTCCTTTTGGTCAAGTCTAACGATACTTAACAGGTCGTTCACTAATTTAAGCAAGCGATAGCTATTGCTTTTGACGGTTTCCAGCAAACGAATTACCTTGTAATCGAATGGTTGCTCTGATTTCAGCAGGTCTTCGACGGGCGACAAGATCAATGTTAGCGGGGTACGTAGCTCATGACTGATATTGGCAAAAAAATCCGTCTTCATACGATCCATCTCAGCGAGTTGCTTATTACGTTTATCTAGCTGGTATTGCAGGACAAATTCTTTCTGCCTCTGGTTCTCTCTGACGTAACTGGCAATGATCCCCATGACACCTGTGACCAGAATAAAAAAGATACTACTGAAAACGGTGTTGAAATGTTGACTGTATACAGCAGAGTTATGTAGTTGAATAGTTATTAAATAGAGAATAAGAGTAGAAATAACAATAAAAATGGTTTCCAGAAAAGTGAGCGTCATAAATCCGGCACCGACAATGACAAGGTTTAAGCCTGCATAGTAAGGGGATAGTACGCCTTCTGTTTTGTAGATCATCAGGCAAATGGCAATATTGATGATTAGCGGCCAGGATGTACTTGCGAGGCGAAGGTATTTGGCCGATTTAAACTGGAAAAGAAAAATAAACAATCCCAGCAAGATAGCAATAGACAGCCCTCTGATCAGAGTTAATACAGGGAGAAAATCAGGGTAATAAATATAATCAAGCAGCCCTCCCGCAGGCATTAGAATAAAAACGGTGATGTAGACAATGTAGGTTTCTTTTAGCCTGATACTATAGGTTGCTTTTTCATAGGCCTGCTGCAATTCTGGATCATTCAGAATCATACGGCTACCCCCTTAAAGAAGGCAAAGTCGGGAGGGGGATGGATGTAGCTTGGGGGTTCATCAGTAGATACAATTTTCCGGTCAGTTGTTACTTTTCAGGCTTATACAGTTCCATGAAGGTATTAACAGTACTCTCATCAACATACACCTTGCTTTCACAGGGTGTGTCCAGCAGATCAATCATTTCTTGCTCATCGCGATAGATGAGATGCCATTCCAGTAAATATTCCATGGTATTAATCACGGGGTTATTAGGATGGACATTGGTAACCAGTGTCAAGCCGTTTGTTTTAGTGCGTTTATACAAAAGGCGTAGCAGGCGGGAGCAAACCCGGTTTGCGAGATAATCAAATAGCCCCGCGCAATAGACCATGTCATAACTTTCTTCTGAGTTGTTGGTTGTGCGTATGGCTTCTACCAGCAGCTCATGGACAGATTTATGCACGTAAGTGATAGAGAGTGATTTGCCCTTACCCAGTTTGTTGAGAACATGCTGGGTATAATTGAGTGTTTCATCATTAAAATCCAGCAAAGTCAGTTCACAGTGATCATCAATAATACCGCTCTCGATTAAGCGCTGTATTTCAATAGCAGGGCCGCAGCCGATATTGAGTGCCTTGAAAGGGCGGTTTTCTTTTTTTGCCAGTTGAATCTGGTCAGTGAGCCGCTGGCAAAGGATATCAATACGATTCCGGTGAGCCAGTGCAGGGCCAGTTGCCAGAAACATGGCGTTCATTAACTGGGAATATGATGTTGGGCCTTCGTTAGGGTGGCGAATCATCATATTGACCATTTCGTAGTCACCTGCATAACCCAGGGGTTTATTAAATGACCGCCAGATAAAGGGAGATCGTAACAGTAGGGGGTGGAGATCGCGTTGTGCAAATTTACGATGCGAATTAACTTGTGGGTCAGGGATCCTTCCGGCCTCATATTCGAAGGTTGAAAATTTTTCTTGAAGAATAGGGGTGAAAACTTCCTGTAACTGGTTAAAAAGTGCTTCTGTGGTTTCCTGGCTGTGGGTGACGCCATCGTCTCTGGAAAACAAGTCGACATGTTCCAGCCAGCGATTGAGTTCCAGGAGTAAAGAGCGAATCTCGGTGACTGTGAGCTGAAAGCTGGGCTCCAGTTTGTAGGATGTTTCCCAGTCCTGCAAAAAGCGCAAGGCTTCTTCCTGTATCCCATAGGTATCCTGTTCTACACCACTAAGATCTTGCCAGGGATCAACCAGAGTGGCTGAGACAACGAGATAGAGGCCGGTATTTACTAGCGTACTAACCACCGCCCGTCCTTTGTAGATGATTCGCTCATGCCGTCGTAGATGCAGATCCGTTAAAACTTCACTAAGTTGTACGATGGAATAGGGGTTGTAAACCTCCATGACGATACTGCTACGCGTAATCTGTACCACGGTTCCTGTCGCACTAATACCTTGACTGTTAGTAAATTTTATCAGGCTATCTATCTGATGTGTTGCCATGTATATACCCTTATCAACAACCTAAATGGTTGTTTACTAGCTTTTAGAAGTGAGAAACAAAACTATTCCGGTCTTCTTGAGTTCAGGACTGGATAGCAGGTTTAAAACAGCTTTATGGAGCCTCTGATCAAGTTGCGGGCGGTTTTCCTGAAATTGAATAATTCTATCCATCGAGAATTTCTACTCAGACTTAATCAGAGGCTCCTTAAAGACTCCCTATCTGACACCGTTTTGAGAAGAAGGGGGAGTTTTTTGATCATAGGCACGATTTGTTTATCCATTGATTATCAAAGAGACAGGCAAACCATAATCAGGAAATCCGGTTGATTGAGTGGTTTTCTGAGAAGGGTTATCCTGTGAAATTTTGGTTAAAGTTCACCAGTAGTTTTTAGTAGTTGATCCTAATATTCATATGTTTGGTTTTTGTTCAGATTTGCGAATCATACACACAAAAAAAATAAGAATGAAGATATTATTTTCAGGGTGATTTTTCTTGTTAACTTCTATATGGCGGGTTTAAGGAGCCTCCGATTAAGTCCGGTCGAATTTCCTGCGAGATGAAAATTGTCAGTTTTTTGATTTTTTGATGGAAAAGTTAGCAATAGTCATGCTATTGGTCACTTTATAGAGAAAACAGAGCGGATGGATGTGTATCGGTAACAAATTTTTCCAGGAAGCAGTCTATCGCTTGTTTCTTGTGGTGTGTCTGACTTTATCCTATCGTTATCCGGATTAATATCTCGACATTAGAACTAATTATGTATACCTATCGTCCTTTTACCTGTGTTTCCCGGTTTTCTGCCTTAAAGGCGGTCTTGATAGCTTCGGCTCTGGCAACTTCCCTTGTTTTTTCGGCACATGCAGAAGGTGCTGAAGATTGGGATAAGGACGGGCTTAGTGACAAGATAGAAAGGCGCATTGGTTCCCAGGTGTACCTGTCGGATACCGATGGCGATGGTATCAGCGATAATCTGGAAGTTGGCGATATAACATCACCCAGAGATTCGGATCAGGATGGTCGGCCCGATATTCTGGATATTGATGATGATGGTGATGGCATTCCGACAGTTATTGAAGGAGCTGCTGATTCAGACAAGGATGGCAAACCAGATTATCTGGACAAAGATGCCGATGCGGATGGTTTGGCGGACAGGTTTGAAGTCAGGCTGACTGGTAAGGATACAGACGGGGATGGTGTTGATGACAGGTTTGACGTTGATGCTACTCAGGGGGCTGATGAAAATGGTGATGGGATTGATGATTCCATTGCACTGATTGATTCCAACAAGGATGGTACCCCGGATATTATCGATAAAAAAACGACAAAACCGCACCACAACAAGTCATCTGTAGAAACCACTCAGGCCTCTGACAAGTCAGGCTCTATGGGTGAAAAAGAATCCAGGCCGGTGGTTGTATCTGCGTTAAAACTGCCCGTCCCCACCAGGAGTAAAGTAGAGCACTCCTATGTAGAGAAAGTGGAAAAACAGGCACCTTCCGAGGCTGTTTATGGTGGCACTGGCTATTTTTACTGTGCTAATTCCGGGAAAATAGTGACAGGAGTCAGAGATTTTATCATGACTCCGCCAGGGAAAGTCAGCTTGCAACGCGATGCGACGTATGGAGATTATAAGTGGGTGGCAGAAGAACCGGGTATTTATGCTCTACAGTTCCAGATCCCTGCTGGAATGTCCATTGTAAGAGGTCTGGCGAAAGGCAGGAGAATTGTTAAAGACGGAGACCCCTCTCCGCTGATACTGGGAGGGGGGGAAGACCCTGCAAGAAAGGGTTATCTGAGCAAGCCTCCAGGGGATGCATCCTGGTACACATCCTTTGAAATCAAAGAGAATGCTCCTTTTGTTGAGAACAATAATATTCCCTTATCAGGTGGTAGCTGTAACCAAAAATAAATATGGGCTATATAACACATGCAGGGTTACGGTTAAGTCCGGTCGAATTTCTCGAATGATAGAATTGTTCAGTTTTTGTTTAAAAATAGAGCTAATAGT
>WFWY01000120.1 GCA_015490895.1 Thiotrichaceae bacterium
GACCGGGCTTAATCAGAGATTCCTTAAAACAACTTTATTTCATGGTAAATTCTGGTAGCTTCTTTTCAGCCAGCACTTTATCCAGTGTTACATAATCCGGCATACCTTTTTTATAGGGAGGATAGTCTTCTCCCTCAATCAGCGGCAACAAATATTCACGACAGGCATCCGTGATACCAAATCCATCTTCACTGATGTACTCCATTGGCATCATTTTTTCCACATTTGCGATGTCTTTCAAATCGCCGGAACCGATTTCCCAGGTATAGGGGTTGTTCGAGGTACGAATCACCGCAGGCATTACTGAATTTTTACCATCCAGCGCCATATTAACGGCAGCTTCTCCCAACGCATAAGCTTGCTCAACATCTGATTTGGAAGCCAGGTGACGCGCTGCACGCTGCAAGTAATCTGCAACTGCCCAGTGATATTTATAACCCAGGGCATCCTTGATCAGGTTCGCAACGACCGGAGCCGCGCCCCCAAGCTGGGCATGTCCAAAGTCATCCCGCGTACCCTGCTCTGCCAGGAATTTGCCATCTGGCCATTTGGTACCTTCAGAAACCACGATGGTACAGTAACCATGGCTTTTTACTTTTGAGTCTACCAGCGCCAGGAATTTCTCCTGATCAAAATCGACTTCAGGGAACAGGATAACGACGGGAATATCATTATCTTCGTCTGCTGCCAGAGCGCCTGCTGCTGCAATCCAGCCTGCATGACGCCCCATCACTTCTAGTACAAAGATCTTGGTAGATGTAGCCGCCATGGATGCAACATCATAACTGGCTTCACGCGTTGAAACGGCGATATATTTGGCTACTGAGCCAAAACCTGGGCAGTTATCCGTAATGGGCAGATCATTATCCACGGTTTTTGGTACATGGATAGCCTGAATAGGAAAACCGGTTTTCTCGGAAAGCTGTGAGACCTTGAGACAGGTATCTGCTGAATCACCACCACCGTTATAGAAGAAATAGCCAATATTGTGCGCTTTAAAGACTTCAATCAACCGGTCATATTCCGCCTTGTTTTCTTCCAGGCTTTTCATTTTATAACGACAGGAACCAAAAGCACCGGAAGGCGTATGACGCAGCGCAGCAATATCTTCATCCGACAAGGTACTGGTATCAATCAGGTTCTCCATTAATGCGCCGATAATGCCATTTTGACCCGCATAAACAGTGCCTATTTTATCGGGGTACTTACGAGCAGTTTCTATTACGCCACAGGCAGAGGCATTGATTACAGCGGTTACACCGCCTGATTGTGCATAGAATGCATTTTTTACAGTCATGTTTTCTCCTATATATTTTGGGATTCTAATCTTGTTTAAAATCTTTGGAACGACAAAGACCTCTGTTCATGCTTTGAGGTCACCCGAATGCGAACTCATTATTTTCTCACAGAATAGGTTTTTTCAATGGCTCCAGCAAGTATTCCAGTCCGTTACTTTTGATCTCAATGGCTAGTTTCATCAGCATACCCAATTGCCCTGCGGGTAACTCCTTAGCCTCAAACCAGAGCAGATAAGGCTCTGGCAGATCAATGAGCCGGGTTCCCCTGTATTTACCAAAGGGCATCGTATGATTCGCCAGCTTTTCCAGGTCTTCGGCTTCGTACATGAGTTTTCCCAGCTTCCTTTACCCACTCTACTCCACAACCCTAACCGAATTTCAGGCCAGCAGCAAAGCCCGCTACTGCACTTAGACCTCTGCTGGTGATATGACTCAAACGATTCATGAGAAAGTCAGCAAAGGTTTTCATGCTATTCACAACCAGGGTTGTTGCATTTTTAAGGCCTTCGTCACTAATCTGGGTAAAACCGTAGTACTCAGTAATAAACATCAGAACAATTGCCAAACCTCCCATGATCAGGGCAAATTTCAAGGCTTTTTTGGCGAAGTACCCCACTGCCAGACCAATCAGGAAAGGTGCCCCCACATTGCCCAGGAAAAAGCTTTGCAGGCTATTACCTGATAAAAAATCTTGCAAAGTTCCATTATTCATTGTCTTCCTCGCTAAAGCGGTGTTCTGTAATTTCCCAGTCACTTTCTGTGCAGCGAATAACCAGGCAGGAAGGGCCACCCCGTGTACGGGTTTTCCCTGCCGCGCCGGGGTTAACTATCCACGGCTCCTGTTCCTTGTCCTGTAACAGGGTATGAGTATGCCCATAGACAATAACCCTTGCCTGTGAATGTTTCTTCCTGAGAGACTCATGGCTGGGCTTATGCATCCCATGTAAATGACCATGTTCTACAGCGATTTTGCCGCCCGGCAGGTCAATTTCCAGTTCAGGCGGTATATCGCCGAAATGTGGTTGCAGATCATTATTCCCAGCTACTGCATAAACTTTCCCCAATCTGGGCTGCATGGTTTTTAGTATATGCTCACCACAAATATCACCAGCATGGATGGCGATATCACAATCGCGAATGATAGCTGCTATACGCGGATCAAGGTAAGCATGGGTATCAGAAATAACGGCAATCGTTGTTGTATTCATCATAGGTCGTTGAGTGTTATACTCTAAATGTTGTCAAACCTGGGTCGGTATGACCCGTGCGTAATATGGTGCGGTACTATACACTATTCAATAAAACTGGATAGAGGCCAGATGAATAACGACGAACGCGCATAATAGCCTACGTGAAGTGATAAAAAATTACACAGGCTACTGCCCACTTCAAGCAGGCGGAGAACTTGATGCTAAAAGAGCTTTTCACTTTTTTACTTTCAAAAGGCGGCGACAATTCAACAGGTTTCCAATCATATAAACCTTCATGACTGTGGTACAATACAAATCAGTTCTATGTAGATAAGAAATTCTTATATAACCATATAAAGAATACTTTGCGAGTATTGTTGTATTCTTCCCCTGATGGTGCTAAATATAGCCCCGCAAAATCCATTTGATTTTTATTACCTATATTAGAAACGTTCAACATACTTATTTAGCCAGGAGTTATCACGTATGATCACTACCAACCCGTTCGCTGAAATATCAGCGATTATTACCCCTTCGCAGATGGCAATCTATGTCATAGCGATGTTTGTTCTTGTTGTGGTGGGTGTCATCCTAGACATGCGTCACAAAAAAAGTAAGGAGTATTTCGACAGACATACTGAAGCAATGCAAAAGCTTGCGAAAAATCCAATCAGCGGTGGAGAGAAGAATTCACTGCTGGTTAAAACAATTACCAGCGAAGTACTCACTTCTTCGGAGTTCTCTAACCAGAAACGTCGCCTGTCTCACCTCATGACAATGTACGGCTTCATCCTTTTCGTCCTCTCAACTGCCATCCTGATTTTCGCATACCCAACAGAAAAATCCGGCGGTATCTGGGCAGTGCTATGGCACCTTGGTGCATTAAGCCTGGCGATCGGTGGCTACTGGTTCTGGTTTGCTATCCGTGTTGATGTATCCGCAGAAGGTAAAAAATGGCACCAGATCTCCTTCCGCTCAGATGTCTTTATTCTGTCATTGCTGGCCATGTCCACTTTCGCACTGCTTTGGTCATTCACGGGATCACTGGTGATGTTCGGACTGTTTATTTTGGCAAGCACTGTTCTTTTTGGAACCGTTTTCTGGTCCAAGTTTGCTCATATGTTCTTCAAGCCATTTGCAGCCTACCAGAAGAAAGTAAGCTATGCCGAAGGTGCCCGTGAGCGCCTGCCTGACATCCCTGATCTATCTAGCGCAGAAGTTCATGAAAAGTTCCCTGATATCCCAACGTACATGGGCAAGAACCCTCCTTACATGGGACCTGGAATCAGACGCGAGCCACCTAGCCACTATTAATTTTTAAGCATATAAGCTAAAGAGGATTTTATTATGCCTACATTTGTATACATGACCCGTTGTGATGGCTGCGGGGAATGTGTTGATATTTGCCCATCAGATATTATGCATATCGACACCGTTACTCGTCGTGCCTATAACATTGAACCGAATATGTGCTGGGAGTGTTACTCCTGTGTTAAGGCTTGCCCACATAACGCTATTGATGTCCGTGGCTATGCAGACTTCACCCCACTAGGGTCAAGCGTTCGAGTACGCCGCGATGAAGAGAAAGGCGTTATTGCCTGGAGAATCATCTTCCGTAATGGCAAAAAAGACTGGGATCTACTGGCTCCCATCACAACTAAGCCCTGGGGTACTGCTATCCCGGATCTTAAGTCAGCTGCCGAGCCGGATGACTCAATGCGTAAAAGCCATTTGCTCTATAACGAGCCAAAATATATTCGCCTGGATGAAGGTGGCCTACATACACTGGAATCTAATGGTCTAAGCATGAAAGAAGGAGTTTACTACTAATGGGTTACGATACTATTGTTGAAGACAATATTGATGTCTTGGTTGTTGGTGCTGGCCTGGGTGGTACAGGTGCCGCTTTCGAAGCCAGGTACTGGGGCAAGAACAAGAAAATCATTATTGCTGAAAAAGCCAATATAGATCGCTCGGGCGCGGTAGCCCAGGGTCTATATGCGATTAACTGCTACATGGGTACACGTTTCGGTGAAAACAACCCGGAAGATCATGTACGTTATGCCCGCATGGATCTGATGGGCATGGTTCGCGAAGACTTGTTATTTGATATGGCACGTCACGTGGATTCCGCTGTTCATCAGTTTGAAGAATGGGGTCTCCCCCTGATGAAAAACCCGAAAACAGGTACTTATCAGCGTGAAGGCAGATGGCAGATCATGATTCATGGTGAGTCTTACAAGCCTATCGTGGCTGAAGCCGCCAAGAAATCAGCGGATAAAGTCTATAACCGTATCTGTGTGACACATCTCCTGATGGATGACAATCAGGAAAACCGTGTTGCAGGAGCTGTTGGCTTTAATGTACGCACAGGTAACTACCACGTATTCAAATCAAAGACTGTTATTGTTGGCGCCGGTGGTGCATCCAACATCTACAAGCCTCGCTCAGTAGGTGAGGGCGCAGGACGTGTCTGGTATGCTCCCTGGTCATCAGGCTCAGCTTACGGTTTAATGATCGACGCTGGTGCAAAGATGACACAAATGGAGAACAAAATTGTTCTTGCGCGTTTTAAGGATGGATATGGCCCTGTTGGCGCTTACTTCCTGCATCTGAAAACGTACACGCAAAATGGTGCGGGTGAAGAATATGAATCCAAGTGGTTCCCTGCACTATCGGAAATGGTAGGTAAAGAGTACCTGGATACAGAAAACCAGCACTTATCTCATAAACCCATTCCAACCTGTTTGCGTAACCATGCATTTATCAACGAAGTGAATGCCGGTCGTGGCCCTATCTACATGGTCACCAAAGAAGCATTCCAGGATCCACACCTTGAAGAGATCGGGTGGCATAACTTCCTGGGCATGACAGTAGGTCAGGCAGTACTTTGGGCAGCAACAGACGTTGACCCTAAATACGAAAACCCCGAGCTAACAACATCAGAGCCTTATGTAATGGGCTCACATGCAACAGGTTGTGGTGCATGGTGTTCAGGCCCTGAAGATGTTTCTCCCAAGGAATATTTCTGGGGTTATAACCGCATGACTTCTGTACAAGGTCTGTTTGGTTGCGGTGATGCTGTTGGTGGAACGCCACATGCTTTCTCTTCAGGATCTTTTACCGAAGGTCGTTTGGCAGCAAAAGCAGCTATTGAATATATCAACGATGGTAAAGCCGAGGGAATTACAGTATCTCAGGCTCAACTTGATAAGCGTAAAGAAGAAATCTACAGACCGATGGAGACTTACAGAATCTACCGTAATGCGATTACAGCAGGTTCCGTTAATCCTCACTACATCAACCCAAGGCAAGGCCTGGATCGTTTGCAGAAAATGATGGACGAGTATTGTGGTGGTGTAACCGTTAGCTATATGACTAACGGCAATCTTCTGAACATAGGTCTTAAAAAACTTGGCCTGCTTGCTGAAGACTGGGAAAACGGTATCGCAGCAGAAGATATTCATGAGTTACTGCGTGCATGGGAACTTAAGCATCGCATCCTGACATCTGAATCTGTCATGCAGCATACCCTGTTCCGTGAAGAAACTCGCTGGCCTGGTTACTACTATCGTGGCGACCATATGAAGCTTGATGATGAAAACTGGCATGTATTGACTGTTTCTCGCCGTGACCCTGAAACGGGAGAGTACACGATGGAAAAAGCTCCGCTTTACCATCTAATTGATGATGCTGATAAAGAAGAAGCGGCGTAAGTCACTCTTTTTAGACCCCGGCTATATGGCCGGGGTCATTATCATCTAATAATAATCGATAAAAAAGGCCAATAAGTATTATTGGCCTTTTTTATCTGCTATTAGCTATTGGTAACGCAATGATAGAGTAGCGAGCCTGAAAACTTGTCCGAGAACAGGTATCTAAAAATCATAACCTGCTGCTGGGAGGCTGCCCGAAAACCAAGAAACTCCTGGCACACGCTAAATCTCGTTGAGAGTGCTCGTTGATACCTCTAAGCTTTGCATTTTTTAACTAATTCTTGAAACCGGAAGTATGAAAATTATGGATATTACTGAAAAAACTGATGAAGAACTCTATGAGATTGCCAAACCCTGGTGGGAAGAACTTATAAAATACTCCAATAATAAAAACTATCTAATGTTCATTAAGAACTTTGCCCGCCCTCTGCGTGAAAGTGCCAATGAAATGGAAATTGGCAAGCAATTTGCGCGGAGTGAGCTGGCACAAAATCTGTCCAAAGAGTTTGATATTCTAGGCACGATCAGACGTGATGCCTATGTCACGGTGCTTTTCAAGCAACGCCACAAGAAGAAAGAAGGTGAGTGGCTCGGAAGAATGGTTCTGGGTATTGAAGATGATGAAATAAAGATATTCAGTGTTTCACTTTTTTAATTCAACTCCTCCCATTAATTAGTGAGCCATCATGAAAGACGCGATCGCAGAAAAGAAATTTGTTGAGCTTAAATATCAGGTCATCGACCGAAAAACAAATGAGCCACTTATTGATATTGAGTATCCCATCCCGTATGTTCACGGCGCCAATGATATTTTATCACCAGAGATAAGTAGTGCACTGGAGGGTCATGTTTGCGGGGATGTCATAGAAATACCCATTGATTGCAATGACCTCTATGGCCCTAGAGATGAGTCACTAGTATTCACAGATCATATTGAGAATGTTCCTGAGGAATACCATGAAGTCGGCATGACTATTACCATGGAAAATGAGAGTGGCGAGGCCAAAAACTTTGTCGTGACACGGGTCGACGACAAAACCGTTACCGTCGATGGTAATAATCCACTTTGTGGTAGAAAAGTTATTTTCAGGCTGGAAATTCTCACTGTAAGAGACGCGACTGAAGAAGAAATTCAAAGTGGCGGCAAGCCTGATGAGGGACCTGATATTAACGGGACGCTTAGCCCGATCTCATAACGCCCACCGGGAGAGAGACCACTACATCAACCCAAATCAACCAAACCACAGCTTGAACAGTTGATGTAGTACTGTTATAGCCAAAAGACGTAGCACATGCTATAAAATGTGCTACGTCTTTACAGAAGGCGCTTTCACGCCCACAAGACAAGCACGCCAGGAAGCGTTATTTGCCTGAGTGCCCACTCAGTTTGATTTCAACCTTATCTTCGTCCTTGATTCCAGCGTAGTAGGCACGCAGAATTTGCAGCACTTCAGGACGAGAGAACTTGGTGGATACCTCTTCACCTTCTGACAAAGCCTTTCTCAGCTTGGTGCCTGAAAGCAACATACGGTCTGAAGCATCATGGGGGCAAGTTTTCATAGAAGCCATACCATCACACTTGTCACACCAGAATGTCCAGTCTATTTTCAGAGGCTGAGTTTCTAGCGCATCAGCTGGTATTTGCTCAAAGATTTCATGTGCATCAAACGGGCCATAGTAGTCTCCTACTCCCGCATGGTCACGACCAACAATCTGATGTGAGCAACCATAGTTTTGTCTAAATACGGCATGCAACAAGGCTTCACGTGGCCCCGCATAACGCATATCCAGAGGGTAGCCCGCCTGCACCACAGAGTCGGGAGCAAAATATTTCTCAATCAACACACCAATTGCATTGGAACGTACATCCGCAGGAATATCACCCGGCTTGAGTTTGCCCAGGAGTGAGTGAATCAATACACCATCACCGATTTCCAGAGCGATCTTTGCCAGATATTCATGCGAACGGTGCATTGGGTTACGTGTCTGAAATGCAGAAACTGTTGACCAGCCTTTTTCTTCGAAATAGGCACGGGTTTCTGCCGGCGTCATAAACTGATCACCATACTCTTCCTTAAAGCCCCCCATAGATAGCACCTTGATAGGGCCGGCCAGATTAACATCCTTTTGATCCATAACCATTTTTACGCCAGGATGCTCAATATCGGTCGTTTTATAAACGGTCTGGCATTCGTGCGCTTTATCAATGGTATATTTTTCATTCACTGTCATAGTTGCCATGACTTCACCACTTTCCTCACTGACCAGGGCAACATCATCACCTTCATGGATACTATCTGCTGTAGTCGTATCTGTAGACAGGGTAATCGGAATGGGCCAGAACAAGCCATCGGCCGTCTGCATATCATCACAGACACCCTGCCAGTCGGCTTTACCCATAAAGCCCTCCAGCGGAGTAAAACCACCTATTCCCATCATAATGATATCGCCCACTTCGCGCGATGATACCGTTACCTGAGGCAGGCTTGCAGCACGCGCTTTTTCTGTAGCTAGTGCATCGCCTTCCAGCATCAGGGGGTTCAGGTCACCACCACCGTGAGGGTTTACTAATTTTGACATATCGGTTCCTCAAATATAGCGAAAAGTTGAATTGAAATTAATTAACACCTGAACCCATGCCTTCAATACAGATTCAGGCAACAGAAGCCTCTGATTTATTTAGCCCTGAAAGCTTCATTTATCAGGGCTTTGTAAAAAGTTCTTGATAGCCATCGCTACCTTGCTATTCATTAGGCGGAAACTGACAAATGACAGCACAGGAAATAATCAGGATCTTCTGAATATTGCAGGACTGGTAGCAGTACCCGGTTTATTATTTATGCCGAATATTACAAACATAGCAACACCAGTATCCATTAAGCCGGGTCAGACTACTCCGAATAAGGCTTCAAGTACAGGGTATAATACTTCTATATCAATAAATATAATTTATGAATAAAGAGTGATTATTTTGATAGTCCTGTTCCTGTTTTGCAAACAATCCGCTATCTTAATACAACATTCATGCAAAGAGCCACCCAGATATATCTCAACATCGCCCCGGAAAGAAATATACGCATAGTCACAAGCGTCATAAATACCAGTTATCCTACAGCCATACTTTAATATTTAGCACGAGTTTTTGACAGGCATCCTGTTTGCTGGTTAAGCTCCCTTCATGCCAATCAAACAACTCCCCTCACATCTTATCAATCAAATCGCAGCCGGTGAGGTTGTTGAAAGGCCATCCTCCGTGCTAAAAGAGCTGGCAGAAAATTCACTGGATGCCAACGCGACCCATATTACCATTGATGTCGAACAAGGTGGTGTGAAGCGTATTCGTATCCGTGATAACGGCACAGGTATTCCAAAAGAAGAGATTAAACTGGCCTTAAGCCGACATGCGACCAGCAAAATAGCCAGCTTGCATGACCTTGAGCAGGTACGTAGTCTCGGCTTCCGGGGTGAAGCCTTGCCCAGCATTGCTTCTGTCTCCCGGCTGACACTCAGCTCCCGCTGGAAAACTGCAGAGCAAGCCTGGAGGGTACAGGGTGATGGCCAACATTTTTCTGAGCCTATGCCAGATTCTCACCCAGTTGGAACCACTATTAATGTCAGCGATCTATTTTACAACACACCTGCACGACGAAAATTCCTGAAAACCGAGCGCACTGAATATAAACACCTTGAAGAAGTTGTAAAAAAAATGGCGCTGAGCCGTTTCGACACTCATATAGAATTACGCCACAACCAGAAAACCACCTTGCTGCTACCGGCAGCTCACAATCAGGAACAGGCAGATAAACGTGTCTCACAAATTACCGGCAGCTCCTTTATGAATCAATCCCTCTATCTGGATTATTCTGCCGCAGACCTGAGGCTATGGGGCTGGATTGGACTACCCACTTTTTCACGCTCCCAGGCTGACCTGCAATATTTTTATGTCAACAATCGTATTATCAAAGACAAGGTCGTCACCCATGCTGTACGTCAGTCTTATAGCGATGTTCTTTATCACGGCAGGCATCCTGCCTATGTCCTGTTTCTGGAATTAAACCCGGAAAGTGTTGATGTAAACGCACATCCGGCAAAACACGAAGTACGTTTCCGTGAGGCACGCCTGGTACATGACTTTTTATACCGCACCCTGCATCAGGCACTGGCCGATATCCGGCCAGATACCAACACACTATCAAACCAGAAGAAACGGCCTGACTTGCCCGCACAAACACCACAAGGGACATTAACACAAGCCTACACTCCACCCTCGCAGCAGGGAAACCTGACGATGCCCGTGAGTGAGCAACTGTCCACCTATAAACGCCTTGGACAAGCCATACCGGCCGATCTCAAACTGGCGACAACCACACACAATGCATCTCCCTCCTTACCACAGCCAAACACGCCAGATACAAACATCCCACCTTTGGGTTATGCCTTAGCTCAACTGCATGGTATTTACATACTTGCTGAAAATGCTCACGGCCTGGTACTTGTCGATATGCATGCTGCACACGAACGCATCACCTATGAATCCCTGAAAAAAAGCCATTCTGAAGAGGCTATTCGCTCCCAGCCCCTGCTGGTTCCCCTGACACTCAATGTCAGCCAGAAAGAAGCCGATTTTGCTGAGGAATACGCCCAGACACTGCAACAGTTTGGCTTCGAAATAAGTCGCCTGGCTGTTGAAAAAATCGTTATTCGCACCATTCCCAGCTTGCTCCGGGGAGCAGACATCGAAACACTGGCACGTGACGTACTGGCAGATCTGATTACCCATGGCAGCAGTGATCGTATTCAGACACAAATCAACGAAATTCTCTCCACCATGGCTTGTCATAGCGCCGTGCGCGCCAATCACAAGCTCACAGTGTCAGAAATGAATACTTTGCTCAGGGATATGGAACGAACCGAACGTAGCGGACAATGCAATCATGGCCGCCCAACCTGGACACAGATGAGTATCGAACAACTGGACAAACTATTCATGCGGGGGCAATAAATGACAACCAGCCAATTGCCTCCCTGCATCTGTATTATGGGCGCCACCGGTACCGGAAAAACCGAGCTGGCAATCGCCATGCACCAGCGCTTCCCTGTTGAAATTATCAATGTAGACTCCGCACAGATTTACACTCAAATGAATATTGGTACCGCCAAGCCTGATACCGAAACACTGAAACAGGCACCACACCGCTTGCTGAACTTCATTGACCCTTCCCAGACCTATTCTGCTGCTGATTTTCGCGCCGATGCCTTACGTGAAATGCACAATATTACAGCTGCTGGAAAAATACCTCTGCTGGCAGGTGGAACCATGCTTTATTTTCGGGCTCTTTTAAATGGTATCGCCCCCTTGCCTTCTGCAGATCCCACTATTCGAGCCAGAATTACTGCAAAAGCCACCCAAAAAGGCTGGGATTATCTGCACCAGTACTTGCAAAAAATCGACCCCGAATCTGCCCGCCGTATCCACCCCAATGACCCACAACGTATCCAGCGTGCTATTGAAGTTTATGAAATAACAGGAAAATCACTAACTGAACTACATACCAGGCATAAACAGAAAACACCTGAAGCATTCCCCTGGCGCGTATTAAAGTTCGCCCTGATACCCCGCGACAGGGAGCAGCTGAGACAACGCCTGGCGATACGCTTTGAACACATGCTGGAGCAAGGGCTGGTCGAAGAAGTTAGAGCGCTTTATAATAGAAACGACCTGAACCTTGATTTGCCAGCCATGCGTTCCGTCGGTTACAGGCAAGTATGGCAATACTTAAGTGGTGAAATGGACTACAAATTGATGAAAGAACGTGCTATTGTCTCGACTCGACAACTAGCGAAGCGGCAGTTGACCTGGTTGCGATCGGAGAAAGAAGTAATTTCGCTCTACATGGAAGATGACAATATTTCATTGATGGAAAGCAAAATCAGGGGCTTTTTAATCAATTAGAAACTACCATTAAGCGTTTATAACTTCACTGTAATGAGGAAGAATTATACTATCTCCTCGTTCGACAAATAAAGCACCGTCACACCTGCACTGTTGTAGCTAACGGTCAGCACCTGTTTCACAGGATGAGTGACGTATACAATTATATAATCAAAACCCCAATATAAAGTCAGGAGTTAACATGATGTCTAAAGGGCACACCTTACAAGAACCCTTTCTTAATGCCCTACGCAAAGAAAGGATTCCCGTATCCATTTATCTGGTCAACGGGATCAAGCTGCAAGGACACGTCGAATCGTTCGACCAGTTTGTTATTTTACTAGGTAATGCTGTTAATCAGCTGGTATACAAGCACGCCATTTCTACCATCGTCCCGGCTCGCCCCATCAAACTCAGTCTGACTGACGACGAATAGACAAAACCAATATAGCAGAACAGTCTTAACCGAACTTGAATGCTCCGAATCCGGCAAGTGATCTTATAAACAGTCACTTGCCGGTCATGCCAGCAACTTATTGATACACTCCACTTGGAACTTTTTGAACGCCTTCAACAACCTCGTACCGGCGAAACCGCCGTCCTTGTTCAAGTATGTATCAACACCTCCAGTAATGCTTATGATAAAGAAGAGTTTCAGGCATTAGTACGCTCAGCGGGCGCAAATGATATTGCTTTTATTGCGGGCTCACGACATTCTCCTGATCCAAAATATTTTGTCGGTCAGGGCAAAGCGGAGGAAATTCGACAACAGGTGGACGTACATGACGCTGATGTTGTCATTTTTGACCATGCCTTAAGTCCAGCTCAAGAACGAAATCTGGAAAAACGACTGGAATGCCGTGTACTGGATCGCACTGGTTTGATCCTGGATATCTTCGCACAACGTGCACAATCCCATGATGGCAAATTACAAGTAGAGCTTGCCCAGCTAAAACACATGTCTACCCGCCTGGTACGAGGGTGGACACACCTTGAGCGCCAAAAAGGCGGAATCGGTCTGCGAGGCCCGGGGGAAACGCAGCTTGAAACGGATCGTCGCCTGTTGAATATCCGCATCAAACAGATCAACAAACGTTTGCAAAAAGTGCGTAATCAACGCGAGCAAGGCAGACAATCCCGAAAAAAAGCAGAAACACCTACGGTATCATTAGTAGGTTATACCAATGCCGGAAAATCAACCCTGTTTAACAAACTCACAGATGCTAAAGTCTATGCGGCAGATCAGCTCTTTGCTACCCTGGATCCCACTTTACGCAAGCTGGATTTACCTAATCAGCAAAAAGTGATACTGGCTGACACCGTAGGATTCATCAAGAACCTGCCACATGACCTGGTCGCTGCCTTTCGCTCCACGCTACAGGAAACCATTGAGGCAGATATCCTGTTGCATGTCATTGATAGCCAGGATGAGCAACGAGATATGTTTCGTACCGAAGTCAACGACGTGATTGCACAAATAGGCGCAGATAAAATCGTCCAGATTGAAGTGATGAACAAGATTGATCTGGCTGAAGACATGCAGGCACGCATTGATCCCCCCCATGACAACCACCCCGCTCGCGTCTGGCTATCCTCAAAGACAGGAGAAGGCCTGGATCTGCTTAAAAGTTATCTCGGTGACTATTTCTCCAAAAACCTGTTCTCAGGCAAGGTGCTTCTAGCACCCCAATATTCCCGTCTACGCGCCAGGCTCTATGAGCATCATGCAATTACCAAAGAGCTCGTTAACCCTGATGGTGCTTTTGAACTAGAAATCACTCTACAACAACGTATACTTGATGATCTACTAAAGGAAGCAGCAGTCACTCTGGATACGCTGATTCAGCAGGATCATGTA
>WFWY01000121.1 GCA_015490895.1 Thiotrichaceae bacterium
CTATAATACTCCCCAAAAACTAGACCAAAAAATAAGATGATTTAAGATATAAATTATCGAGAAAAAGGTGGTCAAAATGACAGCAAAGCGAAAGAGACGAAGCCCACAAATTAAAGCAAAAATAGCACTGGAGGCAATCAAACAACAGAAAACAGTCAGTGAAATTACAGCACAATATGGAGTGCATGCAACGCAGGTCAACACATGGAAAAAGCAGGTACTGGAGATGATACCAGAGGCCTTTACCGGTAGTGTCAAGCGTAAGCGTATGGAGCAGGAGCAACAGGATTTGATTGATCGACTATACCGTCAGGTTGGTGAGTTGGTAGTAGAACGCGATTGGCTCAAAAAAAAGTACAAAGCAGGTCTGTAGCTGAACGAAAGATGATGGTGACGACAGAGCCAGGAGAGCCAAGCTTACGAAAGCAGTGCGAACTACTATCACTGAACCGTTCAACACTTTACTACAAGCCAAAAGGCGAGAGTCAGGAAAACCTTACACTCATGCGTCTACTGGATGAACAGTATACACGCACGCCTTTCTACGGTGTTATCAAGATGACCCACTATTTGCGTACAATGGGATATCACATCAATGAAAAGCGTGTAAGGCGGTTACTTCGCAAGATGGGACTCCATGCTGTCTATCCTGCCCCGAAGCTGAGTCAACGACACCCAGAGCATTCAGTTTATCCTTACTTGTTAAGAGATGTGAAGGTAGAGCAGTGCAACCAGGTGTGGAGTACGGATATCACCTACATCCGTTTAAGCTCTGGTTTTGTCTACCTGATGGCAGTCATCGACTGGCACAGCCGATATGTGTTGAACTGGGCATTGAGTACGACCCTGGATGCCGATTTTTGTATTGAAGCCGTGGGTGAAATACTGCACCCAGGCTGTTGTCATATATTCAATACCGACCAAGGTGCGCAGTTCACTACGCCACGCTTCACTCAGCCTTTGCTGGACAATGACATCAGTATCAGCATGGATGGCAGGGGAAGAGCATTGGATAATATATTTGTGGAACGATTGTGGCGCACGGTAAAGTATGAACTCATTTATCTGCAGGAGTACGATACGGTCAAAGAGGTATACATGGGACTAAAAGAATATTTCCAGTTTTACAACAACGAACGAATTCACCAGTCGTTGGCCTATGCTACACCAGCAGAGGTTTACCAGGCAGGCAGTAGCAGGAGATAAGATAAGGATGAAAAATTTCGGCTTTTTGCAGGTGATTCCAGTCGCCCTACGGGCTCCTTCCATCACCTGCAAAAAGCCGAGAGCCAGACAAATAAATCAAAATATCAAACACAGGCATAATTACCTACCTGTTTTTACAAAAAGGTTATATCTTAAACTTAGGTAATTTTGGTCTAGACAATGGGGAGTACCTTAGACAATCATTATTCCCCCCATCCTATTAACGCTTTTCATCTCTTTTTTCTTAGATACAAATCAACAGGAATGCTATTAGACATTTTTTCCCCAGTTCTCTATAATATTCCGCACCTCAAACGTGACTTTCAGGTAGGGTGTCCCTGTCAGTCCATGCAACAGAATATCTAGGGAGCCTCTGATTTATTCCGGTTGAAATTCCTCTGAGATAAAATGTGCTACGTTTTGATAGAGAAGTAATCAATAGCTACAGCTACGATCACTTTTATAACAAAGTCGAGTGCATTCCCTTCAGGGAAGCAAATCATGAATAGGCCAGTGGCTCCCTGGATAATACCCTCATTAATCAGGTATCTGGAACTATCATGAATGGGCCTCAGAATAACCACATTATTGCTATAGAAGATCATCAGCAGGGACTTTCACATCATCCCAACCCCCAGGCAAATTTATCTATCAATAACTTAGGTTATGATGAACGAACTCAGACAGAAGATGAGCTGGATATTGCCGAGCTTTTTCGCATTATTCTAAGACGTAAGAAGCTGATATTTCTTATCACGGCTATTGCTACATTACTGGCCTATTTCTACACCTCTTCGATTACTCCGGTCTATCGTGCTGTTGCTACGATTAAAATCGATACAGAATCGGACAAGCTCGCACATTATGACGATGTCTTTGCCGAAAAAAAAATCAACTACACAACTTTTCATCAAACCCAATTTGATTTGTTGAAAAGCCGTACACTTGCCCGCCGAGTTATAGACAAGCTTGACCTGGAAGAGAAATTCAAAGAACAGGCTGAACGGGAATCCCGTTCATTCCTTGCCTCCCTGACTCATAAAATCGGTACCTTCTCCTTCAGGAAAGCAGGTTCTCCGGCAGGTACTGATGATCAGCAGGCCGAGATAAAACTGGGGGAACGTCCCATTGAAATACAGCTTATCCACAACCTGACTATAGCCCCTTCCAAGCGCTCTAATGTTGTTAAAGTCCAATATGACTCCTTTAATCCTCAACTTGCATCCTCGACACTCAATACCTTAATTGATCAATATATCAAGATGAATCTGGAGGGGATGTCCGAGTCAAGCGCCTACGCCAAAAAATATCTGACCGAACAAATTGCTCTGGCCAAGTCAAAGCTCGAATCCTCAGAGGCTAACCTGGTCAAGTATGCCAAAGAAAAGAAAATCATAAAAACAAATAGTACGAACTCTCTGGTCTCGAATGCACTGGATGTATTGAATACGGCCTATACCGAGGCGCAAAAAGAATTAATTGATGCTGAAAGTGAATACCGCCAACGTAACAAGGTATCCGGTGACATTCGGATGTTGGAAAATACCGTCATTCAGGATTTAAAAAAGCGACGTAGTGAACTTGAAACACAATACAAACAGCAACTACAAACCTACAAGCCCGCTTTTCCAGCGATGATTGAATTAAAAAAACAAATCAATGCAACCCAACATCAGATCAAGATTGAACTAAATAATATTAGAAGAAAATCCCAGGACGACTTACAGTCACGCTATTATGCTGCTCGTGAAAAAGTTGAAATGCTGGGTAAAAAACTGGAGCTGAAAAAATCAGAACTACTCGCCCAACGAGATAAAAGTATCGGCTACGGTACACTACAACGTGAAGTTGAAACCAATCGTCAGCTTTATGACAGTCTGCTACAACGTATGAAAGAGGTAGGTATCGCCGGTGGTGTTGTCAGTAACAATATTTCTGTTGTCGATTCTGCCCTGGTTCCTTATGCCAAACACAAACCCAACACCCTGCTAAATCTGGCAACAGGCTCAATGCTGGGGTTATTCATAGGCCTGGTTGCTGCCTTTTTCCGAGATCGCACTGACGATCGCATCAGAACCGTTGAAGAACTGGAAAACCTATCTAACCTCCCGGTACTTGGCATCTTCCCCTTTATCAAGAAAAAGCATAAAGCAGAAGCAGCTGTACTGTTGGAGGATCAACATTCCATTGAAGCAGAAGCTTTTCGTTCTCTGGTAACCAATCTTGGCTATATTGACTCCAATGGGCTACCAAAAGTCTTACATATTACCAGCGCTGCACCCTCTGAAGGAAAATCCAATACCGCCATTAATGCCGCCATGATTATTGCTGAGAGCAAAAAGCGTGTTTTGCTGATTGATGCAGACTTACGCAAACCCAAAGTCGGGCAATATCTACACACCAGTAATAAAAAAGGACTAACCGATTATTTAGTAGGCAAGCAGACTATTGAAGAGATTATCATTGATTCGAATCAACCAGGACTCTCTCTGATTACAGCAGGGCCACCCGCCCCCAGCCCCTCACAGCTATTATCGGATGACAGAATGCTGGAACTGCTTGAATATGCTGCCACAGAATACGACCATGTTGTTATTGACTCCCCCCCCGTATTAGGTCTTGCCGATGCCCTGATCCTGGCGAACCGCTCTAATGCCACCTTGTTCGTTGTTGCAAGTGGTGAGACCCGAAGAGCGCACCTGGCAGATGCCTTAAAGCGCCTTCGTCTGGGCTATGCCAATGTCATCGGCTATGTACTCACCAAAGCAAAGTCTTCCAAAAATGACTACTATAGCTATGATAACTATTACGGCTACCGATCCACTGATACCGTCAAGCTTGTTTACAAACAGTAACCCGGAAACAAGACCAGCGTATCGTGCCTCCCTCGTCTGTTCTTCTGGAAAGTTATCAAACTGAAATCGATCACGGTAGGCTTCAGGCTGACCCCTGTCAGGTTGCTGTCCTGCATGAGCTACAAGCCCTTTACCATGAGCTTGTCAGCCAGGAAAATGCAGCAACTAAAAGCAGTTATCTGAGCAAGTTCTTCACCCCCATTCATCCCTCATCTGGCTCTGCACTAAAAGGACTTTACATTTGGGGTGGCGTGGGTCGTGGAAAGACCTATCTGGTTAATTCTTTCTACCAGTTACTCCCTATAAGGAAAAAGTTACGCCTGCATTTTCATCGCTTTATGCAACTCATCCATGAAGAGCTGGAAACTCTGGATTCTATTGCCGACCCACTCAAGACCGTCGCACGGTCGATGGCGAAACGAGCACGGCTTATCTGCCTGGATGAAATGCTTGTGGATGACATTACCGATGCCATGCTATTAGCAAAGCTATTCGAATATCTGTTCGAACAGGGTGTAGTTTTTGTCATAACGTCTAATGTGCCTCCCCATAAACTTTATGAAAATGGCCTGCAACGAGAACACTTTTTACCTGCTATTCATCTTTTGGAGACCCATAATCGTGTTGTCAAGCTGGATGGTGACAAGGATTACCGACTGCAAACGATTGAGAAAAATACGGTTTATCTCGATGCAGGAGAGACATCTTCCGAATCTCGCCTGGAAGATGCCTTCAACGCTCTTGCCGGCGTTGAACTGCATAAAGAGCGTGTCGATATTATTATCAACAAACGACGTATCCCTGTAAAACGCTGGGCAGATGGCGTTGTCTGGTTTCACTTTGATGAGCTATGTCGCTCCCCCCGGTCAGCTATGGATTACCAGCAGATTGGCACTTTTTTCAATACCGTTATCATTTCAGAGATACCGGTCATGGATACGTCAATGGATGACAGTGCCCGTCGTTTCATCACCCTGATAGACACGCTCTATGATCTGCACGTCAATCTGATTGTATCGGCATATGCTGAACCAGAATACCTTTACACCGGTCACAAACTAAACTTTGCGTTCCAGCGTACTGCGAGTAGACTTCGGGATATGCAATCAACAGACTATATTGCTACCCAACATATGAATACGCAGAGGACAACCTGAGGCTGTCATGCCATCTTCATCCCCACCAGACTTCAAAAATCAGTGCCTGTACAAGCGTCTGTACAATGCCCTGCTGGGAATCCGCTACTGCTGGCAACAGGAAAGCAGCTTCCGTACTCATGTCGTACTGGCAATTGTGGCTATTGCTACCTTCACTGTTTTGCAAGTCAGTCTGCTTTGGTGGGCTCTGGTTGCATTATGTATCGGGCTGATTCTGGCAGCTGAAATACTCAACTCTGCCATGGAAGCACTGATTGACCACCTGCACCCGGAAATTCATCCTTCTATTGGCAAGATAAAAGATATGATGGCCGGTATGGTTTTTATTTTAAGTGCCATGACGCTTGTGATAGCCACTCTTGCCGTTGCAGATACACTTTATTATAACCAGTGAAGCGCCTTTCTCTCCCCCTGCCTTTGTGGCTAATACTTTTCCTGCTGACCCTTGTTCTAACGGGCTGCTCTAGCCTGCCCACTGTCAGCCCCCGACCGGCTCACTGGGCTACACCTGTCCATATAAGTGCTGTTGAGAATTTTTATCGCCTCGACGCTCACCTCTACCGCTCCGCACAACCGAGCAAAAAAGGTATGCAGGCACTGGAACAATTCGACATCAAAACGGTACTGAACCTGCGCTATTTTCACAGCGATAAAGCTGTCTTGCGCGGCACCTCTCTGCAATCAGGGGTTCTCCCCATGCTGCCCTACGACATTAGCCCCAAAAAACTGACGCAGGCTTTACAGATTATCCGCCAATCCCCAAAACCTCTCCTGGTTCACTGCCAGTACGGAGCAGACCGCACCGGTGCTGTCATTGCGGCTTATCGTATCGTTGAACAGGGCTGGTCAAAAGAGGAGGCCATCAGGGAAATGCAGTACGGCGGATACGGGTACCACTATCTTCTTTTTCCCAATATACGGGAAGTCCTGCACGACCTGGATGTGGAGGCAGTCCGTCGGTCGTTAAGACGGTAGGCGTATTTCTTTCTGCCCTCTCAATAATTGAAACAAGCCTCTCTTGATACTCTCGGACAGTCTCCTGCTATATTGTCCACATTAAACTGGCGGGTATAAGTATCTTTAACCTACCGGATAAGTCAAAAAATTTCGTAAACTACTCAGCTTAGCCTCATGTTGCCCCAAGCTGCACCGCCTACAGGGATATAAGTGAGCGGGAGCAGGACGCGGTAGCTTTGAGAGTGCTCATTTATGCTTATAAACTGCTAAACCGCGCGCTTTCGGCTTGCTCTTGAACAATACGGGGGCAATCTGAGCAGTGAAGGATTACACTGGATAGTTACAAATTTGCCGTAGTTAAAAGCTAACAGCCCGCTTGTTGATTCAAACGCTCAATGGCGACTTCAGCAGCATACATGGCTTGTTGAACTTCTGCTTCACTACCCATCATTATCAAGCGTCCAAAAGGGCCAAACGCTTTCATATCAACTAAAGTGACGTGGGCACCCTTTTCAGCTTCATTCGCTGCGTAGACAATATAACCTGCGGGTTCTGTTTCCAGAATAAACATGCTCTTGCCAGGTATCATCATCGAACCCATACGCAACTGTCGATTTATTAGAGTAGCATGATCAGGGGAAATTGCCCGGATAAGTTCTTTCCAAACAATTTTACAGGGTTCGCGCTCGGAAATATGGTGTTTAATTTCACTAAGAATAGCACCACCCGCAGCCTGTACTTCACTCTGGTTGCGATAGTGAATTTCCATAGTGCCAAAGGAACGCTCAACAACTTGCTGACCTAAGCGGACATTGGTCTGCTTAAGTGCAATATCACTCAGGCGATGCACTGCCATACCGGGGGCAACCTCAGTCCACAGACAGGCGTCACCCGGAATAGGCAAGAATCCCTGCGAAGAAGTCGCAAGGTAAGAGGCCAGTTGTGGTTGCAGCGAATCAATAAATGAATAGACCCGCAGATTTACATTCTCAAGCATTATTAATCCGGTTCCCAGTTTTAGCTCGCAGTCTATTCAAAGCATCTAGTTTCGTGTCCAGTCTCATTTCAACTTCCCCAATTAACGTGTTAAACCCAAATATAGGGAAGGTAGTTTTTCGGGCAATCTTGATACGTGATCAAGTACCAGGTAATTCTTTTGTCCGAAGATATTAGATACGTATTCATCCGCGTAAGGGTCAAGACTTATACAAAATGTTCTAATACCCCCACGACCAAGTTCTTCAACTGCTTTTTTAGTGTCATAACGCAGATATTGGGGGTCACGTACATCATTATCTGCTGGCTCACCATCGGTCAACAGCAATACCATTTTCTTTTGGCTAGGGCGTTCATGTAATAGCGCACCCGCATGCCGTAAAGCCGCACCCATACGTGTTGACAACTGCCCTGTCATGCCCGCCAATCGTCCTTTTATTTTATCGTCGTAAGGTGCATCGAAATCCTTGATGCGGTAGTACTCAACATCGTGACGTCCATTAGAGTCAAAACCATGGATAGCAAATGGATCACCCACCCTGTCCAGTGCTTCAGCAAGTAGCGCTGCTGCATCACGAGCCAGATCAAGTATAGTTACACCCTCTTCTCGGGCATCACGCACTTCATCGTTGGTTGACTCTGACAAGTCTATTAGTAATAAAACCGAGAGGTCGCGGATTTGCAGGTGCGTTCGGATATTTATGCGTGGGTCTGGTTGCAGACCCATACGAATATCAACCATAGCATTAACCGCTGCATTAATATCAATAGTATCCCCATCTTCCATTTTTCGTTCACGTACCACGCCCTGAGGTTGTACGGCCTCAATCATATGCTTGATACGCTGAATAATATGTTTGTTATCTTCAACGGATTTATCGATTTCCTCCGGATCACCCATCCTGGGGCGCTTCTCCAAAACCGTTACCCAGTTTGGTCGTTCAAGCTGAGTTTGATAATCCCACTCAGGGTAGTGAATAGGCGAAGATGTTGGCGGTTTACCATAAAGCTCATTGACCGATGTACCGTCATCGTGGAAAAACTCTGTCGCCAGCACCCAGATTTCCTGTGCGTCATCACCGGCTTCCTGGACATCCAGATTGTTGTACATCTCCATTAGGCTAACGTATTTTCTAACCTGATTTACCTGGCCTGGCAATAGTACCGTATCATCTTCCGTTTCCTGCTCCTCCCATAGGTAACGATTGTCGTCGCGATATGGGTTGCTGAAAGTGTCTTGATTGATATTGAACTCTATATTTAATTCATACGCCTTTTTTTCCAACTCAAGACCAAGCTCATGCGCCATTCTTTCATCGCCAAGACGATCTTGAGCGCTATCAAATAATTCTCTTGCAGCAACAACCAAAGGGTGGCTATCTATATATTCTTCATCCAGAAGCGCACGCGCCATACGATCAAGCAAAGCACACCTGTCGCTTTCATCTGCCTGGGGATCAGCGGGTAGGAGGCTTAGCCAGATATGCTTAAGTCCGGGGAATTCCTGAACCGATAGTTTCTCGACACGTGCATCTTCAATTAGGCCAATCATCATTTTCTGAGCGCCACTGAACTGGTCAGCATTGGGTTCAAAACTTGAATGTACAAAATGTGCTGCTGTATGAGCAGCGGCAGCACGGTAAATTTCCAGACCGTCAATTTTCTCGCCATCATCCGGTCCAAAGTCATCAAATGCGTCAGGTAGATGAATAAAAAAGTGTTCGATATAGGGTCTGTAACCTTCACGAGTATCAAAATCACCGGATGTAGGACGCAAGAAAAAGTCCTTCCCCCAAAGTGCACGTAGATACATGATTAAACGGCGTTGCACATCGACAAACAAGGTGCCACGCTGCTCTTTTTTCATGATCGAGTAAGATTCGTCGGTTTCCAGACCAAAATAAGCGGCCTGCGCTTCAAAATCATTTTTATAGGCAGACACGCCCCACATTGCCCAACGTCGTAAACCACCAAGGGTCAAGTAGCCAAGCAGTACTTCCAGTTTGCCTAGCATGGGTCGTAATGAACGCGGCGCTTGCGCCAGCATATTATTTAAAAGGGAAAGATATCCATTGAAAAGGCTAATTTCACCTAATCGCGCAGCGGCTGATGGAGCTGTTGAAAATAACAGTACAAGGACTTCTGCACTAGTGCGTGAATACATTTTGATGGCAGCTGTCAGCAACTCTGCGACTGCATCCTCACCGATCTCACGCGCTACCTGAGGTGCACTTTCAAGAAATGATACAACAAGATCTGTGCCTCGCCCGAGAGACTTTAAGCTTGCAGCACCACGCAGATAGGTATCCTGACCTCGTGGTGAAAATACACGCGCGGCTTCATGCCAATTTGCCTCAAGGACTTCATTGGCAGTATCTCCCAATTCATCAAGTACATCTTGATAGTCGCTGAGCTGAATCGCCATCTAGTTGATTTCTCCACCATATTCTACGTGTATTGCTAAATCCACTTTAACGAGATTAATCAGGCCAGATTCGATCGGGATGCATTGGTAAGTCTTGGTTATTAAGATCAATGGTTTGATCAAGGCCAGAATCTATTGTTACCGTTTGTAGCCTGGATGGTTTATGAATTGCAGGTTTTTTTGCAACCTTCTTTTTAACTGAAGCTTTCTTTGTTACCGCTTTTTTAGCTGTAGTTTGTTTCACTGGTTTAGCCGCCTTTTCTTGTTTCCTGGAAGCAGATTTTTTCTCTACTGCACTTTTCTTTGAGGCTGGCTTCTTCGCAGTTTTACTTGCTTTAGCTGTAGCTGCAATCGATGCTTTTTTACTTACCGATTTTTTATTAGCTAACGGCTTAGAGATTTTGCTAGCTTCTTTCGAAACAGCGGTTTTTTTTGTTGAAGAGTTATTGACTGTTTTTTTGCTACTTTTAGATGGTGAAGTCTTCTTGACAGCTTTACTATCAGATGATTCGAATAGTGAAGTTTGCTCTTCTGACTTGCCCGTTTTTGCATTTTTAGGTTTAGAAGCAGAAGACTTTCTAGCTTCGTTTACTCCTTTAGAAGAAACCTTTTTGTTATCAGATTTGTCACCTGAGTCTTTCATATCAGTAGCTCCTTTTGCTGCCTATTGTGATAGCAAGGCTTCTGCTTGTTGAGCAAATTCGTATTCGCGATCACCTAGTTCGTCTGTATCGCTTTGAATCGTTACATTCACCTGAGTGCGGGTAAAATTAAGGTTAGGATAATAATCTACCTTCTCGGAAAGATCTGCTAGATCATCCAGAAAACCACGCATTTCATCATAGCTTTCAAACTCAAAACTGCGCGTAATATTCGGTGGCCGTCTGGTAATCTTCCAGGCCTTATCCAGTCTTTCAGTACTCATGGTATCTCCAGGGTTGATCAAGGAGCTTCCGATTAAGTCCAGATGGAATCGCTCAACAGATAGAATTATTCAGTTTTTGCTTAAGAATAGAACCAGTCGTTGCTCTATCGGGATATTTTCAAGCAATAAACAAGCGATTCCAGCTTCGAGAAAACTGCTAATGACTTGACCAAAGGCTCCTTAAAAGGACGCACCCACGATAAGAGTACGCCCCTATTTAATCACTTGGAATTACTCAGCACTTGGTAAAATGCTTTCAACTTCTGAGTGTACACGTGCAATGATGTGTGCTGCTACGATACCATCGCCTACTCGCTCACATGCGTCTGCGCCTGCGCGTACCGCAGCGTTTACAGCACCTGTCTCACCACGTACCAGCACGGTTACATAGCCACCACCAACGAATTGACGGCCTATTAGTTTAACTTCCGCAGCCTTAGTCATTGCGTCCGCAGCCTCTATAGCCGGAACGAGACCACGTGTTTCAATCATACCCAGGGCAATGCCTGTTACTTTTGCCATTTTAATTTCTCCTTGAGATAAATTATGAATTAACCAACTGTTGCCTGATCAGCAACGTCACCTGCTTTTGGCAATATACTTTCAACTTCTGAATGAACACGTGCAATGATGTGTGCAGCAACGATACCGTCACCTACTCGCTCACATGCATCTGCACCAGCGCGAACTGCTGCGTTAACCGCACCTGTTTCACCACGCACCAGAACCGTCACATAACCGCCTCCGACAAACTGTCTACCGACCAGTTTGACCTCAGCTGCTTTGGTCATGGCATCCGCCGCTTCGATGGCGGGCACAAGACCACGTGTTTCAATCATTCCAAGGGCAATGCCCGTCACTTCTGCCATTTTGTACTCCTTACTTTAAGGTACTTTGCTTTAATACTTTTTGCAGATCAAAATCAATCAAACAAAAAACCAGTTTTAATTCCACTCTTCGGGGTTCCAAAAATCTATAATTCCAAGGATTGTGAGATCAGTATGTATCTCAAAATCCCCTGTCCCGTATCGTGCTGCCGAACCACCTGAGGTAAATACCCATTTACCGGGCGGTACTCCAATCGGGTCGGTCGCTACACTAAGCTTACCTGCCCGATCTGCTAAAACACGCAAGGACATTTGCTTTAGTCCTGGCACACGCCGGGTCGTTACTATTTCATCAACCACCTGGAGAATTTCCATATTAATCTCCAGTCGGCAGGTTATCCGGATCCCAATGATCGATTATTCCAACAATGGTCAAATCAGAGGGGTATGATTTGCTACCTGCTGCTTCTCGTGCAGCTGAAGAACTCACACAAATCACCCAGTCACCTGGCACACACCCAATCGCATCAACCGCAACCAACGGCGTGGCGCCTTCCTTATCCCGTACAACCAATAAAGGTTTATGTCCAAGTTCTGCCTGGCGGTTCGTTGAAACCAGGGTCTTTTCGACCTTCATGATTCTCATGATCGAACCTCTACTATCTCTATTTCGCTGCCCAATGGTTTGTCTTGTACCGAAATCTGACAAAACAACATACCTTGGGCTGCCAAGTCGCTATAACGGTTACGTATCGCTTTTTCCACCCTGTCAGCTTTGGCAAGGGCACGGTCACGCGAACCAGGCACTTTGGTGTTATAACGATAGTGAATAGCAACAGGGATAGGCAATCCCTTCATAACATTCAGGCCTGAGAATATTTTAATACCCACATCCATATCGGCTACGCCTTCTTCCAGCGTATGTAAATGAGCGTAGTAGGCCACGTTACGCATTTGTACTTCATCAAAACCGTCACCCACGCTGATATAGCGTTCGGCATGCCCGATATCGGGATAACTACTGCCATACAAATCGGCTACATATTCGATCTGCGAGAGATTATTTATGAGCAAATTTGCAATCAGCTTACGCATACCTTCGTGCGGTTCACCCTCACCTGCGCCCCATCCAGGAGACTGCTGATTTGGATGACTAATTGCTTCATAAACAGCAATTCTTGCTTCATCTGCTGTCATGTTCACTGTGTCTTTATACAGTTGCCCATTATCAACCACACGGTGTTGCGAAATATCACCATTACCATCCGGCACATGTATCTTGATTGCGTCGGTATCTGTATCCACACCAATCAATAAAATATCGGTACTGGCACCACAGCAAAAGCTGTTCTCAATCGCTTCACGGAACTGATATAAGCGCTCCAACGCCGCATCTAGTGCCAGATGTTCATTGCTACCGTGAGCAGCACAACCCTGATGTTTTGGGTCGCTCGAACTTGTATGATAAACCGCCATCTTCAGGTAACGTGTACCAGAATCAACAGTTGTTGGTATTCCTTCACGAAATCTCTTTAACTCGGTCTCTTCCCAGTGATGGACATCAGTTTCCACATCAAACAATGCGCCTGCATACGCCTTGCGTCTTGTAAATGAAGATAAAGGTAGACGTAATATATAGCGTGTCAATCCTTTTAAGCGACCATCCGCACAAGGACTAATATCTACAGCATGGAAACCACAATCCAGAAAAAAATTCCTGGTATCCTGCACTGTCTCGACTTGCTGGTTAAGGTCATCTACAAATTGGTCAGCAGCAGCCTTGAGAGCAGAAAATGAGCATTGTGCATACAATGCCTTCATATCTACACCACCTACCCAGGCGTTCTCCAGCAAGTCTTGTGGTAAATCAAAACCCACTGACTGTCTGGCAATCTCCTGTGCACGCTCTACAAAATCGGCACCATACGGCAAGGCAGCAATCTGCTTAAGCGCAGGCACTATCGCATCGAACCTGCCCTTGACCGAATCTTCACAATACGCCAATCGGGCATTTATGTATCCGTCAGCAAGTGGATGCTGAGTGCCAAGCACTGGCATATCCCTTTGTTTTTTCGTACTTCCCTGAAATTGCTTCTCTACTTTAGAAGGACTTTTTTCCGGAACCAGCATAGGGTTTGCCAAACTAGCAGGAGCAACATAACCACCGCGCGACCGACTGCGACCACTGCGCCTTTCCGCCGCTTTACGTGCTCGAAGGTTGTATGCACCACGAGTATTCATTACAAATAATCTCTCATCCTTACACTATTAGCCTCGAGCCCCACCAGATACTGTTATAACAGCACCTTCATGGGTATTCCCGCTACTTCCAGTTACTTGAGCTGCTGGCACATCTGGGCGCACCAGCTCCTTGTTGTAATGTGCATTGTTTACTGGTTGTTGAACTTCACCCACACGTAAACTTGGATTACGGCTCTGAGAAATATGCCCTTCAGTTCCCGTCATACCTGGAGTACGTCTCCAGTTATCACCTGTTATTGCAATGCCATCTTCACGACCTTCTCCCGTTATACGTTGCGTTTGCGTTGCAACGGGTTCAGTAGCTTCTTGTGCTTGTGGCTGTTGCGCTACTGCTTGTTGTTGTACTGGCTTCTGGATCTGTTCCGCAGGCGCGAAGACCGGTTGCTGAGCGGGTGCTACTATTACTGGCGAAGGTGCTGGCGCCTCCATTTGACGTGTATCCGGATAACGGAACTCTGGAGTTCCTGATACTCGGTTCATTGCCAAATCACCAGGGCCTGTTACACGACTGCCACCATACCGACTACCTGTAATCTGCGCTGCGCGAGCAGGTGATACAATACTAAAATCCGCTGGCGGAGCCACTGGAACAGCTTGTCGCACCAGGTGCTGCTGTTGCACCTGCTCCTGTTGTACCGGCGCTGTCGCTGGTTGAGCCTGTTGTTGTGGCTCACTGTCACATGGTTTGGCTTCGGCTATTAAACCTGCTGCTACGGCTGCATCGCGTACTGCACAGGCATCACAGCATGCTCCATGATTATGCGGCACATTAACTCCAGCATATGGCGTGCCACTTACCTGAAGGTCTGCACCGTGCTCATTTCCTGTTACATTGCCAGCAGCACCTACCATAGTTCCTGACACATGTTCACCTCTTAGTGTATGATCAACTCCTACCTTGGCAGGTGCAGCTTGTGGGGCACTAGAACATTGAGCAAACTGCTCTTGTCCATAATATTCTGTTCCGGTGACGGGCAGACACCCCCCCTGCTCGTCACCTGTCATCTTTGGGGAAAGGTCTACACTGTTCCCTGTAAGATCATTACCACTTAAGGTATGCATGTTGCGAACCTTGGGCGGAGCACCACCACAAAGCTTACTTTCTCCATACTGCGTACCAGTCAGACGAGAACATGACCCAGGCTCATTACCAGTGACCTTTTCTGTACGGTCAACCAACGCACCTGTAATACGCTGTCCTTGCCGGCTATTGTCAACTCCAACCTTTGCCGGGTGCGGTTCGGCGATAGTTCCGCAAACGGTTGCAAACTGCTCATTGGAAATGTATTCAGTTCCCGTAACCGGACGGCAACTGCCATATTCATCACCAGTTACCTTTATTGATCGCCCTACTTCAGTACCTGTCACAGGTTGCCCTGCTATGGTATGAGTAAGTGCTACTTTAGATGGACCATTGATGGTCATCTTCGCTTGTCCCATATCTGCATATTGAGAACCAGTAATACGATGTTTCGCTCCAGCTTCGTTACCAGTAGTTGCATTTGGACGGGCCTCATCAGCACCCGTTACCAGGATATCCTCCTTCTCTGTGCGACCACTCATAACCTTTGCAGGCTTCGCAGATGGCTTGATACCACAAAAGTCAGCCAGCTTTTCCGCTCCAATATACTCGGAGCCAGTCACATTGACGCAACTACCTTGCTCATCACCAGTAACTTTTTCAGAACGTCCAACTTCAGTTCCTGTTACCGGTTTACCACCACCCGTAACACTAATACCAACTTTGGGAGCATTGGGCTCAGGCAGTACACCACAGAACTCCGCAAACTGTTCTGCACCAACATATTCAGTACCTGTGATAACCCGGCAGGTACCAGGCTCATTCCCTGTTACTGAAGCTGTTCGTTCAACCTGTGTTCCCGATACTTCATGTCCAGACAAGGTTGTACCTGTTTCCACCTTTGGCGGTGCCGAAGCGGGTCTAATGCGACCGCTTGGACGGGCTTTAGGTGCATCACCTCGGCCTTTACTAGCCATTTCCTGACGGCGCAATTTTGCCAGATCGCGACCACTAATCTGACCCGCAGCATAAGCCATAACCCTGGCAGCATTACCACCACGACGTGATGAGCTATTCTTACCAGGCACAGCCGCCTTACCTCTCGCAGATAACGCCTTGCGTCGATTGCGACAAAGTTGACGAACACTCGTCAGATCAGAACCCAGTGCTTTTGGATTTGTATCAGCGATTTCACACAACGCATCGACTTCTGTATTTGAAGAGCCATCCGCACTAGCAATACTCGCGGCCATTTCTTCAGATACTGAAGTTGTCTGTGCAACATCAGGTGAAAACAGATCCTCCGCCCCCTTCTCAGGCGCAGAAGATACAGTGTCTGCCTGTGATCCATTAGCAGTAGTACTACCAGTAGCACTACTGGACACAGGTACATTTTGAGTTGGAACAGCAGCAGCTGGTGCTTTTCTTCGCCTTTGCTGACGATTTTGAGCACTTTTAAGCGCAGCCTCTCGACGAGCCTGTTGCGCCCTGAGCTTTTTGTCAGCACTTGTTGATTGTGCAGGCATAGCAATTCCTCACTTTAAGGTGAAAAAAATTACCCTCTGTATACTACGAAGGCTGTTCCTTGACTCTGTGTATAGTTGTCATAACCGATCAGACGGATATGGTGATCCGGATATTCACGGCGACAAGCTTCCAGTTCTGCCAAAACAGAATCTACACTTTGCTCGCCAAAAAACGGAAGCTTCCACATAAACCAGTAGTTACGCATTGCACCAGAAGGCTCAACATGCTCTATCGCAGGATTCCAACCTTGATTTACGATATACTGAATCTGTGCCCGTATCTCGTCAGAGGTTAATGAAGGAAGATAAGAAAAGGTCTCAAACTCCATCTCCTGCTTATATTCTTGTACAGATGACATATCTATAACTCCTTATATTTATTAGCGGTTCTGAGTATCAAGCTTATCGACTGTATCGAATTCAAACTTGATTTCTTTCCACGTTTCCATCGCAATTTTCAGCTCTGGGCTAGACTGAGCAGCTTTGGTCAGAATTTCCTTACCATTTTGCTCTAGCTCAACACCACGGTTACGCGCTTCAACACAAGCTTCCAAAGCAACACGGTTAGCTGCTGCACCTGCTGCGTTACCCCATGGGTGACCCAAGGTACCACCACCAAACTGAAGAACAGAATCATCACCAAAGATATTAACCAGTGCTGGCATATGCCATACATGGATACCACCAGAAGCAACTGCGAATGTACCTGGCATTGAACCCCAGTCCTGATCGAAGAAGATACCACGTGAACGATCTTCAGGAACATAAGACTCACGTAACAAGTCGATCCAACCCAGTGTTGACTCACGGTCACCTTCCAACTTACCTACAACAGTACCAGTATGGAGATGGTCACCACCTGATAGACGAAGTGCCTTGGTCAATACACGAAAATGAATCCCATGATGTGGGTTACGATCAAGCACCGCGTGCATTGCACGATGGATGTGTAACAACATCCCGTTCTTGCGACACCAACGGGCAAGACCCGTGTTTGCAGTGAAACCACCCGTCAAGAAGTCATGCATGATGATTGGAGAACCAATCTCTTTGGCAAACTCAGCACGCTCGTACATTTCTTCAGGAGAAGGTGCCGTTACGTTCAAGTAATGACCTTTTCTTTCACCTGTGTGTGCCTCTGCAGTTTCGATAGCGTCTTGCACAAACAGAAAACGATCTCTCCATCGCATAAATGGCTGTGAGTTGATGTTCTCGTCATCTTTTGTAAAGTCGAGACCACCACGCAGACACTCATAGACAGCACGCCCGTAATTCTTTGCAGACAGACCCAGCTTGGGCTTGATCGTACAACCAAGCATCGGACGACCATATTTATTCATATGATCACGCTCTACCTGGATACCATGCGGAGGCCCATTACATGTCTTGACATAAGCAATCGGGAACCTGACGTCTTCAAGACGAAGTGCACGTACTGCTTTAAATCCAAATACATTACCTACCAGAGAGGTAAACACGTTTACTACTGAGCCTTCCTCGAAAAGATCAATTGGGTATGCGATAAACGCGTAGTAACATGTATCATCACCCGGCACGTCTTCGATTCTGTAACAACGTCCACGGTAATAATCCATATCTGTCAACAGATCAGTCCAAACCGTTGTCCATGTACCGGTTGAAGATTCCGCCGCAACGGCTGCTGCTGCTTCTTCACGGTCTATACCAGGTTGCGGGGTAATTTTGAAACAGGCTAGCAGATCTGTATCCAGTGGAACATAATCTGGCTGCCAGTAAGTTTGCCGGTATTCCTGTACACCAGCGTTATATTGTTTTGCCATCGTCTTCTCCTTGCAGAAGTCACTGATCGGGAATTCGTTTCTGACCTAAGATTCGTCAGACGCGGAGCAACTATAACGATACTGCTGCATGAACAGAAGTTAATTGTTTTTATCCTTATCATTTACTATAGTAAATATGAAATCCAATCATTTAATGAGAAATGTATGAATCTTCGGCAAATAACGTTACACCAATTAAGGCTATTCAATAGCTTAGGCACTCACCTGTCATTTACCAAAGCAGCAAAAGAGCTCCACCTTTCACAGCCGGCAGTATCTATACAAATCAAGAGGCTAGAAGAAAGTGTCGGCTTGCCGCTTGTAGAACACTTGGGGAGGAAAATCTTTCTTACCGGAGCGGGTCAGAAACTATACAGTGCGACCAATGATGTACTTGGTCGCCTAAAAGAGCTCAATGAAGACATGATTGGAATGGAAAAAGGCATAAAAGGCCCACTTCGTCTAGCTGCAATTACAACTGCCAAATATTTCATGCCGTATTTGCTAGGCACTTTTTTACGTGACTACCCCGATGTGGAACCTACCTTGACCATTACCAACCAATCCAAAGTCATCAGACGTCTTGATGAAAATCTCGATGACCTTGTCATTATGGGAACCGTACCAGAAGTTGATCTTGAAGCTATTTATTTTATGGACAACCCTCTGGTTGTTGTAGCACCGCCTAAGCACCCCCTTGCCGGAAAAAAAGATATACCCCTGGAACTTATTGCCAAAGAGCGCTTCCTCACTCGTGAGCCGGGTTCAGGCACTCGAGCAGCCCGTAAAAGACTCTTTGCCAAGCATGGCCTGGAAGCCAATGTTTATATGGAGCTTGGCAGCGGTGAAGCAATTAAGCAGGCTGTCATGGCAGGTCTTGGCATTTCCGTATTATCTTTACACAACCTTCAGGTTGAACTTGACGCTGGCATTATTTCCATTCTTGACGTACAACACTTTCCGATGTTACGAAAATGGTATGCTGTCCACCCCAGAAGAAAAAAGCTCTCTAATACTTCACAACGATTTCTTGACTTCCTTCTCAAAGATGGAACCCGAATCTGGCAAGCAGTGCAGGATGAAAAGTTCAAATCTAACCCAGGTCTTTATTAGCTCAGCCGGCCATATTGATAACGGTAGCTCCAGCCAACCCAATACCCCACGCTGAACATTTCAAGGCAAAGAGGCCAAGATGTTGATTGCTAAAATCAGAATTTAGCTCTTAATTCACATATCACCTATTTGTTTTTACGATTCTGAATCAAGTCATCAACCACAGAAGGATCTGCCAGTGTGGAAGTATCCCCCAGAGCATCCACCTCATTAGCTGCTATTTTACGCAAAATACGCCGCATGATCTTTCCTGATCGGGTTTTAGGCAATCCCGGCGCCCACTGAATAATATTGATTTTTGCAATCGGGCCTATTTCCTTTCTTACCTGCTGTACCAGCTCAGCGGCCAGCTCATCACTCCCTTGCTCCCCTGCCATTAATGTGACGTAAGCATAAATACCCTGTCCGGTCAGTTCATGGGGATAACCAACAACCGCAGATTCAGCCACCTTTTCATGTAGACCCAAAGCGGCCTCTATTTCGGCTGTTCCCAGTCGGTGTCCAGAGATATTCAAAACGTCGTCTACACGTCCGGTAATTCGATAGTCTCCGTCCGCATCTCTCAAGGCTCCATCACCTGAGAAATAATACCCCTTAAATAAAGAGAAGTAGGTCTCGTAAAAGCGTTGATGGTCACCATATACCGAGCGCATCATGGAGGGCCAGGGTCGATCTATGGCTAAATTTCCGGATGCAGGGTTGCCTTCGATTTCATTGCCTTCATCATCCAGTAGTACCGGATGTACGCCAAAGAAAGGAGCCATGGCAAGCCCAGGTTTTAGAGCATGCACACCCGGCAGAGGGGTCATCATGTGCGCCCCTGTTTCCGTTTGCCACCAGGTATCAACAATCGGGCAGCGACCATTACCCACCACCTGGTAATACCATTCCCAGGCTTCGGGATTAATGGGTTCTCCGACAGTACCCAGTACCCGCAAGGATTGCCGTGAGGTTTTTTCAACCGGTTCATTACCGGCACTGAGTAACGCCCGGATTGCGGTGGGAGCCGTATAGAAAATAGCGACCTGGTGCTTGTCTACAATCTGCCAAAAACGGGACATATCCGGGTATGTCGGTATCCCCTCAAACATCAAGGTAGTCGCACCGTTGGTTAAGGGGCCATAAATGCCATAGGTATGCCCTGTTACCCAACCAACGTCTGCGGTACACCAGTACACATCACCTTCTTTATAATCAAACACAATATCGTGGGTCATGGCAGCCTGAACCAGGTAGCCACCCGTAGTATGCAACACCCCCTTGGGTGTTCCGGTAGAGCCAGAAGTATACAAAATAAACAACGGATCTTCAGCGTCCATTTCTTCCGCCGGGCAACCCAGAGAAGCCTCTGCGACCGCCTCGCCATACCAGACATCTCTGGCACTATGCCACTTAATGGCTTCACCCCCTCGTTTCACCACTATGCAGGTATGCACATTCGGGCAGCTTTCCAGTGCTTTATCAGCATGCGTTTTTAGTGGGACTTTTTTGCCACCACGTAATGACTGATCTGCCGTAATCAAGACCTGGCAGTCTGAATCCTGGATGCGGCTTGCCAGCGCCTCGGGAGAGAAGCCTCCAAACACGACAGAGTGAATAGCACCGATGCGGGTACATGCCAACATGGCAACCGCTGCTTCCGGTATCATTGGCAGGTAGAGTGATACCCGGTCTCCTTTTTTAACACCACGGGCTTTCAAAACATTTGCAAACTGGCAAACTTCCTCATATAACTCACGATAAGTGATATGCCGGTCTTCCCCCGGATCATCTCCTTCCCAGATGATCGCAACCTGATCGGCGCGAGTATCCAGATGTCGATCCAGACAATTATAAGAGACGTTCAGCTTTGCGTGGGTAAACCACTCGATGTGCAGGTCGTCTTTATCAAAGCTCCAGTCCGATACAGCATCCCAGGGTCGAAACCAGCTAACATATTTTTTAGCCTGCTCTGCCCAGAAACCATCCGGATCATCTATTGAGCGTTGATACATTTCCTTATACTGTTCTGCATTAACATTTGCCTGAGCGGCAAACTCGGCTGGAACAGGATACGATACGTGAGACATTGTCGTCCTCCTTCACTAAGTGGAATTTCCTGTATGGGTAGCACGGGTAATACCTTGCCGGTACTTACCCCGCTCACTGTTATTATTATTTCACCTGTGTAGCACAAAAATATGCATACGGCTGCGCTATTGTATCGAACGGATCAATAGTGTTCCTTGAGGAGACTCTGATCAAGTCCCAATCGTTTTCCTGAGGCTGAAATATCGCCATTTTTTCGCTATAAAAGTGACCAATAGAATGACTATTGCTAACGTTTCTATCAAAAAACTGACGAATTTCATCTCACAGGAAATTCGACCGGACTTAATCAGAGGCTCCTTGAGGAGACCACGGAAACTGTTCTGGAGTCCCTGGTTACCCGCTAAAACTGAAACCTAACACCCAGTTGAATACGGTCATCAACCTCATAATCCGGACGTGACTTAAGTCCCAGTGTTAAAGTCCGGTAACCTATAAACGCCACTGCATTGGGAGAGATATCCGTTTCCAGGCGAATACGGGTATCAAGTACTTCATCACCGTCAGAAAACGTGGTGATCTTGGGTGCATAATGAAAATCTCCCGCCAATGCCAGGGGAATACCGGCAGAAAATTTAACACGGCCGGTCGCGCCCAGAGCCAGCGCTCCAACACCCACATCGGGAGTATCAATAGAGCCATAATACAACCGGACACCCACGCCAAACGAATACGCTTGATCAATAGCAGCCAGACCGTCTGATGCCAAACCAGCATACCCTACCCAATCTCCATTTTCAGTATAGACACCACCTAAAATTGCCTTCGCATTTTGACTGTTAATCATATTAGTATCCAGGTAGACCTCCAGGGCTGCGGTTTCTTTACTGAGTGCAAAATCCAGTTCAGCGGCATAAACATGAACAGATGTGAGAGAAACCGCTACGACTGAAAGCACCCGGCCTATTCGTTTGAAAAACATAATGTACTCCTTGTTTTTATGTATTATTCATTAACTTATGCCACTAACAGTAACCTAAAATTTCGCATAGGTAAAATGCTCCTGGTCAAACACCATCTACTATGCCGCAAGGAGGCACAGATGTCCTGTTTACTTATCGAACAAATCAGGAAACCGTATAAAGTGCCCTAATTTTGTTCATTCCGGGACTGGTAATTTATACCATTCATTGCTAAATTGTCTCTCCGCTGATAACAACTCCAATAAGCAACAGAGATATTTAACCTACTGATGTTATTAAGAAATAAAAGAAGTAAAGTGCGTTCTCTTACCGTGAACTTTGATGCCTACGGGAATGCAGTACCGGACACCCCCTCTATTCAAACGGAAACATCCAGTATTGCAGCCACCATTGTGGAAACCCGGGAAATCCTCATTCACCCCTCTAAAAAACAGGGCTCTAAATCACAGCCTGGATACCAGCACTTGTTGAAAACCCTACTCCCCCGGCGGGCAAAACCAGCCATAAACCTGCCTGCCAAAACCGAGTTTATTCCCAGGCAAGCACATCATACTCACGCCTCTCCGGTGAGCGAAGTACTGGAACAGGGCTTTAGAAAACTGCATGACGAGTTTCAACGTCGTGAACAACAACTGGAGCTACGTTTCCAGGCTCTAAGCCACCAACAACAACATAAACCTCTTTTCAAAAAATACTGGCTGATCCCTCTAGCTATCGCTGGAACCGTTGCGATGGGCTATATGCTCTATGTACTAACCAGTATGCAACAGTCCATGACAATTATGTCATCCAGTATCCCGACTATGAATCAACACATGGGAGAAATGGCACAAGATACACACTACATGTCCCAAAATATGCAGGCACTCAACGGTAACATTACCCATATGAATCATAGCTTCCAGCAAATGAACCAGCAAATGGGCACTGTTTCACGTGCCATGATTCCGATGGGGCAGGCCGCAGAAACAACTCAACCCTTTTTGAGTATGATGCGCTCTTTTATGCCTTTTTGAACAGTTAGCACTCCACCAGGAGCCTGCCGGACTGAACACTGTTTGGCTGCAAATCCGTGGGTAGCGATCAACTGAGCTTATTCCGGTTCGTTGAATAGCTCGGCTATTCGCCTCACCCGATAAATTCATTTGATTCGCTCCCACGAATTTTCGCTTCAAACGGTCAGGTCTGACAGGCTCCTGGTGTTAATTCTTCTGTTTGTATTTGTCAGATTTGCCCTGCAAATAAAATACCCTATAATACGCCTCTTTTATTTTGCTCTGGATTTACGCTCCAGACCGCACGAGGAAATCACACATGACTCAAACTGTTGTTTGTGCGCTGTATAAGTTCGTCACGCTTGATGATTTTGAAAAGCTAAGACAGCCCCTTTTAAAAACCCTGCTAGATCATAATGTACGGGGAACATTACTCCTTGCTCATGAAGGTATCAATGGTACAATCGCCGGTTCACGTCAGGCTATTGACCAGGTACTTGACTCGCTTGAAAAAGACCCCAGACTAGCGCCACTTGAAACCAAAGAATCCCTCACAGAGAAACCTCCCTTTAAACGCACCAAGGTTAAGCTAAAAAAAGAGATTGTTACAATGGGCATTCCGGGCATTGACCCCAATCGTGCTGTAGGTACCTATTTAAGCCCGGAAGAATGGAACAAGTTGCTGCAAGACCCGGAAGTTCTGCTGGTAGATACTCGTAACGATTATGAATACCAGGTGGGCACATTCCGCCATGCTATTAACCCGAAAACCACTACATTTCGTGAATTCCCGCGCTACATCAGGGAAAACCTTGATCCGGAAAAACACAAAAAAGTCGCTATGTTTTGTACCGGTGGTATTCGCTGTGAAAAAGCCACTGCCTATATGAAAGAGCTGGGTTTTGATGAAGTCTATCATCTAAAAGGGGGAATCCTGAAGTACCTGGAAGACATGCCCGTGGAAAAGAGTGTATGGGAAGGTGAGTGTTTTGTCTTTGACGACCGGGTCACCGTTAACCATCAACTCGAACGTGGTCAATACGATCAATGTAATGCCTGCCGCATGCCTATCACCAGGCAAGATCAACAAAGTGAATATTTTATTCAGGGCGTGAGCTGTCCTCATTGCCATGATAAACATACAGATGAACAAAAAGCCCGCTTTGCCGAACGGGAAAAACAGGTACAACTGGCTCGGCAACGGGGGGAAGCCCATATTGGAACAGCTGCCAGACAGCGGATTGAAATCAACCGGCAACAAAAACACGATGCCAGAAAACGTGCTCGTGCAGTCTCGGCTCAGGTCGATGGCAGCAGAAACAGCCCTCCCATGAATGATTAATCATTTGAGTATAGCCATACGCATGGATTCTAAAGAGAGTCTCCTTGGGGCTTTAGCCCGCAAACAGGGAGCTACAAACACGCACTGTCAGAGTTAAAACCCCACTTCCGGTTAGCAATCGAACAGCCCTGTTTCTACCCCGAGTGGTATATTTAACAGGCATCTATATTAGAATACACTAATTCCTTTTTTAGAATAAATGAGGATAATAAGTATGAGTGAACTAGGGTTAATGGACTTCATCAAAGACGCAAAAAGCCGTATTGAAGAAGTGGATATCGATAAGGCCGAGTCACTACTCAAAGAAGGCTATAAGGTTCTGGATGTACGAGAACCCGCAGAATTTCTCTCAGGTACCCTTGAAAATACAATCCATATTCCCCGTGGCCTGCTAGAGGTTGCCGCAGACCGACAGTTCCCCGGTGCCAACCCCCAGTTACGCGATGGGCGTGATGACAAATGGCTGGTTCTCTGTCGTACGGGTGGACGCGCAGCACTGGCAACGGACTTGCTCAAGAAAATGGGCTTTAAAGAGATTAAAAATATTCTGGGTGGCTATGATGCCTGGGCAAAAGCGAATAAACCCACCATCGTCCCAAATGACGAAGACAGCCTGGTGAAACTAAAGCAGCCTTGCCTGGTGAATCAATAACCCAAAAAACTGGCAAATTTCATCTCACAGAAATTCGACCGGGCTTAATCAGAAGCCCCTGAAAAGCCCTGAAACTACAGGAGTGCCATCAAGAATAACAGACCCGCTTATACCCGGTAATTCGGGGCTTCCTTGGTAATAGCCACATCATGGACATGTGACTCTGCCATGCCTGCATTGGAGATTCTGACAAATTTGGCATCCGTACGCAGTGCCGCCAGATCCTCACAACCCACATACCCCATGGTTGAGCGCAAACCACCTAATATCTGATGAATGATAGGCGACAGGGCTCCCTTATAGGGAACCCGGCCTTCAATACCTTCGGGAACCAGCTTGTCGGCAGCATTTTCAGACTGGAAATAACGGTCACTGGAGCCTTTCGCCATCGCCCCCAGAGAACCCATCCCCCGATAAGATTTATACGAGCGACCCTGATAAATCTCTACCTCTCCCGGGGCTTCATCAGTTCCCGCCAGCATACTACCCATCATGACAGTATAAGCACCCGATGCCAGCGCCTTGGAAACATCACCCGAGAAACGGATACCACCATCTGCAATAAACGGTACTCCTGTTTTTTCCAGCGCCTTTGCCACATTCATAATCGCCGTAATCTGTGGCACACCCACTCCGGCAACAATACGTGTTGTACAAATGGAGCCAGGACCAATCCCCACCTTCACAGCATCCGCACCGGCAGCCACCAGATCTCTGGCAGCTTCTGCCGTTGCAATATTCCCGCCAATGACCTGGACATCCGGATACTGGGTTTTCACCCATTTCACCCGATCCAGCACTCCCTGTGAGTGCCCATGTGCGGTATCAACAACAATGACATCAACACCTGCCGCTACTAACGCTGCCACACGATCTTCCGTACCATGCCCAGTACCAACCGCTGCGGCAACAATCAGGCTGCCACTACTGTCTTTACTTGCCAGCGGGAAATCCGTAGATTTTTGAATATCTTTAACGGTGATTAATCCGTACAGGTGGAAATCATCGTCTACCACTAATACTTTTTCAATACGGTGATGATGCAGAAGCTTTTGAACTTCTTCCCGGGATGCGCCTTTTTTTACCGTTACCAGCTCCTCTTTGGGTGTCATGACCGAGGTAACAGGTGCTCCCATACGTGTCTCAAATCGCAAATCACGTGATGTTACGATGCCTACCAGGTCATCACCATCAACAACGGGCACGCCTGAAATTTTATGTGCATGAGTGAGTTTGAGTACATCTTGTACCGTGACGTTGGAACTCACTGTTATCGGATCAACAATCACACCGCTTTCAAATTTTTTGACACGCCGCACTTCTTCAGCATGAGCCTCAATACCCATATTCTTGTGAATAACCCCCATACCACCTTCCTGGGCAATGGCTATGGCCAGCCGGGACTCGGTAACCGTATCCATCGCTGCAGATACTAACGGAATATTCAGGGAAATATCACGTGTAATACGGGTACTCAGGTTCACGTCTGCAGGCAAGACCGTAGAATGTGCAGGAACCAGTAGTACATCATCAAACGTCAGCGCTTCTTCAAGAATTCTCATGGTCTTTCCTTAATAATGATTGTTTGATAACGACATGCCTGGTCGTTACATTAGTCAATCATTATAAAGATTGACCCTGCATGGGTAAACTGATAAAAATGTTTCTACCTATTTAATGACTGTTTTCAATGACCAAAGGAGCTCTATATGAAATTGAAAATCTTGCTATCTTCACTATTACTCGCTGTCGCTACCAGCACTGCCCACGCAGGCGATGACCTGGCAGCTGTACTCAAAGAAGCAGCCGCTGAAAATGACAAGGCAAAAGCGGCTGGCTTTGAGTGGAGAGATACCGGAAAAATGCTTAAAAAAGCAAAAGATGAGAAAGACGCTAAAAAAGCGTTGAAACTGGCTAAAAAAGCGCTTCAGCAAGCGAAGCTTGCTCAAAAACAGGCCGAAGTAGAAAAAGATGCAGGCCCCAGATTTTAATAGTCATTGAACATTCATCAAAAGGCCGGTTCTCCGGCCTTTTTTGTGTCAAGCCCTCAGGCTCATCTATTTCATAGTGCTTCATGGTGAATAGCAGCTTGGTGAGGATAAAGAGACTGTGCCAGCTATCCGTACGTACGTCCGCACACTCATAAAAACCGTTAACGCCGCCTCTAATATCCACCCTGAGAGCTTGCCAGAAATAGAGAAATTTCTGGGAGCTTATCCGAGAACTACCGTGAATCATAACAGTCAGAACGTATGCATATTCAACCTCCCCGAAGTATTCTGAAGGTTTCTGAGTTAAATGCCGAAGTCGCTCTACTCCTTCAATCTGGCTTTCCTCTACTCTGGGTTGAGGGTGAAATTTCTAATCTTTCACGCCCAGCTTCAGGGCATCTTTATTTTTCACTGAAAGATAGCAAGGCTCAGGTGCGGTGTGCCATGTTCAAGCACAAAAACCTCCGTTTAAGGCTCAAACCGGAAAATGGCATGAAAGTACTTGCCCGGGCAACAGTGGGGCTCTATGAGGCCAGAGGGGAGTTTCAGCTAGTGGTTGAACACATGGAAGATGCCGGTACTGGCCAGCTCCAACAAGCATTTGACACCTTAAAAGAAAAACTCCACGCGGCAGGATTCTTTGACCTGGACAAAAAGAAAAAACTGCCCACATACCCCAAACGTATTGGCATTATTACCTCACCCTCTGGTGCAGCCATCCAGGATATCATTCATGTCTTGCAACGGCGTTGCCCGCAAATCCCCCTGCTCATTTATCCGGTCGCAGTACAGGGTGAACAGGCCAGCCAGGACATTATTCGGGCAATTCAACAGGCGGATCAGGATCAGCGTTGTGACCTCCTGCTACTGGCAAGAGGAGGAGGGTCGATAGAAGACCTCTGGTGCTTTAATGAAGAGGCCGTTGCCCACGCCATTTTCTCTGCTAAGACCCCTATTGTAAGCGGTATCGGCCACGAAACTGACTTTACCATTGCTGATTTTGTCAGTGACCAGCGTGCACCCACACCTTCCGCTGCTGCTGAGCTCATTAGTCCTGACAAGCAGGAGCTGCAAACAACCCTTGCTCACCACAGACAACGATTGAACCTCCAGATTCAGCGTACACTCGAGCTCAACCAGACAAAATTAAACCATCTGCAACGCCGCCTCATACAACAAAATAGCCTGGTGAAAATACAGCAATATAGCCAGCGAACCGATGATCTCTTTACACAGCTTGAACGAAATGTTCAGCGACAACTGATACAACAGGGAAGCCGCTTGCAGCATCTGGAACACCGATTGTTTCTCAGCTCACCGGGACAGTTACTGCCCCAGCACGCCCAACAGTTACACAGTCTTTATCAACGCTTATTCACAGCAATACAGCATCGGCAACAGCGTGCGGAAGAGCGCCTGTATACACTATCTGCAAGACTAAATGGAATCAGCCCACTGGCAACATTACAAAGAGGGTATGCCATTGTACGACAACAGGATAAAAAAGAGGCAATTATCCATTCCATAAAACAGGTGACTACTGGAAAACTATTGAACATACAACTGACCGATGGGGACTTTGACTGCCAGGTACTTAAACCAGGGAACTCTGGGAGTAGCACATAAACCACTCCCAGATGTCGCTCTCCTGGATGCTCGAATAGCAGGTTCTGCGTCACCGCTAACCTGCAAAATAGTTCTTTACATAGAGAGACAATTTAAACTGGACGATGTAGTAGTGACAATCGTTTTAACAAAACATCCGAATTGCTATTTTTCCGGCAAGGTAACATTCAACTCCAGCACATCATAACCCGAGCCTTTTTCTACCTGCACTTCCACCTGGTCATCTTCAATCGCCACGTATTTACGAATGGCCTGCATAATATCATGTCGCAACTGCGGCAAGTAATCCGGACCATCTCTGTTCGTGCGCTCATGGGCAATCAAAATTTGCAGTCGCTCCTTAGCCTGATTAGCAGAAGTCTTTTTGTTCTGGCGAAATATATTAAATAATCCCATCTGCTATTACCCGAATAAACGCTTGAAAAAGCCTTTCTTTTCAATATCAAGAAAGCGGTGCTCTATCGTCTCGCCCAGGAAACGGCTAACAACATCTTCGTAGGCTTGCCCCGCTGTACTCCGGGTTTCAAGAATCACCGGATTACCCTGATTCGATGCCTGCAAGACCGCTTCGGACTCGGGGATAACACCCAGCAATGGAATGGCAAGAATATCCAGAATATCCTCGACGCTAAGCATCTCGCCATCATTAACACGCTGCGGAGAGTAACGTGTTATCAACAAATGTTCTTTTACATTCTTTCCCTCTTCTGCTTTTTTAGACTTGCTCTGTAAAATGCCCAAAATTCGGTCTGAATCTCGTACAGATGAAACTTCAGGGTTAGTCACAACTACAGCTTCATCAGCAAAGTACAGCGCCATAAAGGCACCTTTCTCGATTCCGGCAGGTGAATCACAAACAATATATTCGAAACCTTCCTGCTTTAATTCATTAATGACGCTTTCTACGCCTTTTTTGCTGAGAGCATCTTTGTCACGGGTCTGCGATGCAGGCAATACAAACAGGTTCTCGGTTCGCTTGTCTTTAATCAGTGACTGTCTCAGCCCTGCTTCACCATTAATAACATTGACAAAGTCATATACCACACGCCGCTCAACACCCATGATCAAATCCAGGTTTCGCAGCCCTACATCAAAATCAATAACAACGGTTTTATAACC
>WFWY01000122.1 GCA_015490895.1 Thiotrichaceae bacterium
GTCAAGCCCCAGGTGGTAGTCGAGGTAACCACTTCAAATAATGGGAATGCATTGTGAACTGAAGAGAGTGACGTGTTTTCATCATCTGACTCGTATTTTAGATATGAACCCGTAATTTCACTACAGGATTTTAGGTAATATATTGATTTATCCATGGGTTAATAAGAATCTAATCAAGTCGTGGCTCGTTTTTCTGAGGTTAGAATCTGCCAGATTGCGCTATAAAAAATAACCAATAGCTACGGCTATTACTAATACTGCTAAATTTTCTATCAAAAACCTGACAAATTCTATCACTCAGATCACTCAGAAATTCTGACCGGACTTAATCTAACGGTGCTGACCCTGTCTCCAGGTGTATGTCATTACTTTCGGAATTATTCATATATCTTTTCAGGTAATATTGATGTCTTATCCGGCGGCAGGAGCTTCCAGGGGCTTGAATACGCTCATTGAGCCAGGGTGTTGTTGATAAATAACTTACCGAAAGTACAAAAATGTACTATCGTTATACGGCAAAACTTTATCAGTATTATTTTGAATTTTTATATCTCTACTGGAGTTTTTTATGTCAATAGCTATTTATCTCGCTCTGCTGAGCTCGGTTCTTGCGCTTGCCTATGGTTTTTATACCATCAAGTGGGTACTTTCCAAGCCTGAAGGCAATGAGAAAATGCGTGAGATTTCACTTTCTATTCAGGAAGGTTCAGCAGCCTATTTTAAACGTCAATATACAGCCATCGGGGTTGTTGGTGTGGTACTTTTTGTGGCTTTATGGCTCGCACTGGATGCTTTAACAGCCTTCGGGTTTGCCATTGGTGCCCTTTTTTCAGGGCTCGCAGGTTATATCGGCATGCAAGTTGCTGTACGTGCCAATGTACGCACGACTCAGGCTGCCCATGAAGGCTTGAATCCGGCTATGAAAGTGGCCTTCAAAGGTGGCGCTGTAACAGGGATGCTAGTAGTCGGTCTAGGCTTGTTGGGAGTGACAGGTTTTTTGCTGATCCTGGTCTGGTTTAGGCCTGAAGGTGGTGCACCCAATCTGGCTCCTTTAATAGGTCTGGCATTTGGTGGCTCCCTAATCTCTATTTTTGCTCGTTTAGGTGGTGGTATTTTTACCAAGGGGGCAGATGTTGGTGCTGACCTGGTAGGTAAGGTCGAAGCAGGTATTCCGGAGGATGACCCCAGAAACCCGGCGGTTATTGCTGATAATGTGGGTGATAATGTGGGTGATTGTGCAGGAATGGCGGCTGACTTGTTTGAGACCTATGCGGTAACTATCATTGCAACGCTTATGCTGGCTGCACTCACTTTTGGTATTGGTAGTAATGCGGTCATTTATCCACTGGTATTGGGTGCCGTTTCGATTGTTGCTTCTATCGCAGGAACATTTTTTGTCTCAGTAGGTGAAGATCGCAAGGTTATGAAAGGCTTGTACCGGGGACTCATTGTTTCCGGTGTACTGGCTGCCGCATTCTTCTATCCGGTTACCACCTGGCTGATGAGTGATATTAGCAGCCAGGATGGTACGGTGTATTCAGCTCTGTCTATTTACTTCAGTGCATTAGTTGGGTTGGCGGTTACTGCGTTACTGGTACTTGTCACCGATTACTATACTTCCACCGAGTTTAAACCGGTTAAACATTTAGCGGAATCTTCTACAACTGGACATGCAACCAATATCATTGCAGGTCTGTCTATTTCCATGAAATCAACAGCTGCACCGGTAATCGTTATTTGCCTGGGAATTTATGTTGCTTATTCCTTCGCCGGTTTGTTTGGTGTTGCCATTGCGGCAACGTCCATGCTTTCCATGACAGGTATTATTGTGGCAATGGATGCTTTTGGCCCAGTAACGGACAATGCCGGGGGTATTGCTGAAATGGCTGATTTACCCAGTGAAATCAGAAAGCGTACAGATGCGCTGGATGCTGTTGGTAATACAACCAAGGCCGTGACGAAGGGTTATGCGATAGGTTCAGCCGCCCTGGCCGCTCTGGTGTTGTTTACAGATTATACGCATGGCCTGAGTGTTCAGTCGGGTAACCACCTGTCCTTTGATCTTTCCAATCATATGGTGATTATTGGGCTATTCATAGGCGGTATGATTCCTTTTCTGTTTGGTGCCATGGCAATGGAATCGGTAGGGCGCGCTGCAGGTGCTGTCGTTATTGAAGTGCGTCGGCAGTTTAAGGAGATGCCTGGTATCATGGATTATAGCCAAAAGCCGGATTACTCACGAGCGGTCGATTTATTGACAAAATCTGCCATTCGGGAAATGATTATTCCTTCTTTGTTACCTGTATTGATACCTATCGTTGTCGGGTTGGCCCTTGGCCCACAAGCCCTGGGTGGGTTGTTGATAGGAACGATCGTTACCGGCCTGTTCCTGGCGATTTCTATGACTACCGGTGGTGGTGCCTGGGATAATGCCAAAAAATACATTGAGGATGATAATTTTGGCGGGAAAGGTTCTGAGGCTCATAAAGCAGCGGTGACAGGTGATACCGTAGGCGACCCCTATAAAGATACCGCAGGGCCGGCTATCAATCCCCTGATCAAGATTATCAATATTGTTGCATTATTGATTATTCCTTTGATTTAGTCAGCCAAAGCCCTAAAACACGGATGCTGACCTTACAGGCCTGTGTAAGATAACGCCAGGTCTTAAGGAGCCTCTGAATAAGTCATGACTTGTTTTTCTGAGGTTAGAATCCGTCATGTTTTCGCTATAAAGGTAACCAATAGTTATTCTATTGGTTACTTTTGTCTTGCTACCTGAATCCGTGATTTTAATGAAGTATATATCTCTCAATCAGGGTTAAACATAACTAATCCAACAGGCTCACAGTTTCTTAAGGAGCCTCTGATTAAGTCCGGTCGAATTTCCTGTGAGATGAAATTCGTCAGTTTTTTGATAGAAAAGTTAGCAATAGTCATTCTATTGGTCACTTTTATAGCGAAAAAATGGCGATGTTTCAGCCTCAGGAAAACGGCTGGGAGTTGATCAGAGTCTCCTTGCAGAGCCTGGCCAATCTCCTTTCTATTTCAATGTCCTGAATAATGCTTTTCGGACAGCCTCCCAGGATTATGATGACACTTCTGTGACTTTCGTCAGCCTTCTGTTTGCAGACGGGGTTTATCATGTACGTTATGGTATGCATTGTAGCTGGTCGCTTCTTTTCGGGATGAACACTCAAAAATACAGATATTTTTTTTATATTTGTTATATAATTGTGTTGGAGTTCTTATATTTTACTTTAGGTATTACAGGTGTAAAAGTGGCGAAACCTAAACTCAATAAACTAAAGCGGGTTAGCTTGCAGCAAACCAGTGTGCTGTTTTTTTCTGGCTTGGCAGCAATAACCTTTTTGGCATTAATTACTTACAATCCGAATGACTGTAATTTTCTGCTGGTCGATAATCATTGTGGTGTGTCGAATAAGGCAGGCAGGATAGGTTCTGAATTGTCGGCATTGTTGATCAGTTTTTTTGGTTACTTGTCGTATTTGATACCCATTGGCTTCATTATTATGGGTGTCGTCATGTTTCGTTTTCCCCATAAGAAAAATCCCAATAACCCTCGTGGCGGGATCAATGCCTGGTTAAGTATGGCCGGAATGGCAGCAGCCCTGATTGCGGGTACTGGTCTGGCGACATTGCTTTGGCCGGATGCGGACTTCCCTTATAAGGGGGGTGGCTTGCTAGGCATTGGTATTGCCAGGATTGCACGTTCTTTATTTGGTGATTATGGTTCAACCCTGATTTTGCTGTCGATTTTCTTTGCTGGTTTGACACTGATGGCCGATATTAAGTGGGGTAATATCGTTGAGTTTATTGGTGACAAGGTGCTTGCCCTGTTTGAATTTCTGGTTCGCCCTGATGACTCCAGGGAAAACCTGGCAACAGATACACCGATGGATCCAATGGTTGCCGAAGAAGGGTCTAAACCTGAAAATACCTTATTGCGAAAAAGTAACGCTGTTCTGGCGGGAGTTGGAGCAGGTGCTATGGGGTTATGGAAGTGGGCCAAAGACAGGGGTGGAGCGATTGCTCATGACCACAAGGAGAAAGCAACGTCCACAGAGGTAGGAGATCCTATTGAAGAGCATGCCAGAATAATGGATGGTGAGTCAGAAACGGATCTTTCTGAGACGCCTGTGCTCAGTGCGCCAGACTTTGGGGCTGTGTCATCATCCGGTCAGGGTATTGCTTCTGCTAATTCTTCTGTGCCAGCTGCCTCTTCTGCAAAAGGGGCTAAGGCAAGTGGCCCCGGAAAGAAAACACCGGCATTGAACAAGGTCGTGTCTTTGCCGCCTGTCAGTTTGCTTGATCCGCCTCCTGAGCAGCAGGGAAAATACAACCCGGAGCAACTGGATAAACTGGCGAATAATATTGTTGAGGCATTAGGGCATTTTGGTGTCCGGGATGTGACGGTAGAGAAGTGGTACCCCGGCCCCGTGATTACCCGTTTTGAATTACAGCTGAATGCCAGTACCAAGGTGAGCAAGGTTACCAACCTCGCCAAGGATCTGGCACGAAACCTGGGCGTACATAGCGTTCGGATAGTCGAAGTGATCCCCGGTAAAACAACAATCGGTCTGGAGGTCCCCAATGAGAAGCGCGATATAGTGACCCTGGGGAGTGTATTGGAATCACGTGTTTTTGAGCAATCCCAATCTCCCTTGACCATGGCACTGGGAAAGGATATCTCGGGACATCCGGTTGTTGCCAACCTGGATAAAATGCCGCATTTGCTGGTGGCGGGTACTACGGGTGCAGGTAAATCCGTTGCTGTGAATGCAATGATTGTCAGTTTTCTTTATAAGGCGACTGCGGATGAGGTCAAGATGATTATGATTGACCCGAAAATGCTGGAATTGAGTATTTATGATGATATTCCACATCTGCTGACACCTGTTGTCACGGATATGAAAGATGCAGCAAGCGCTTTGCGCTGGTGTGTTGCAGAGATGGAACACCGTTACCTGCTGATGTCAAAGATGAAAGTTAGAAACATCGAGGGCTATAATGTCAAGATTCAGGAAGCTATAGACCGTGGTGAGCCTGTTATAGACCCCCTCTTTGATGCAACGACCAGTTTGGAAGTCAGGCCACAAACACTGGAGCCGTTACCTAAAATTGTTATTGTTGTTGATGAATTTGCCGATATGATGATGATCGTGGGCAAAAAAGTAGAAGAGCTCATCGCCCGGTTGGCACAAAAAGCAAGAGCTGCAGGCATTCATCTGATACTGGCAACCCAGCGTCCTTCAGTTGATGTCATAACCGGCTTGATCAAGGCAAATATTCCTACCCGAATCGCCTTTAATGTTTCTACCAAGGTAGACTCACGGACTATTCTGGACCAGGGGGGGGCAGAGCAGTTGCTAGGGCAGGGTGATATGTTGTATTTGCCACCGGGGACGGCAATGCCACACCGAATTCATGGTGCCTTTGTTAGCGATCAGGAAGTTGAACGTGTCGTAAAATTTGTTAAGTCCCAGGGGGAACCGGACTATATTTCCGAGGTCATACAGGAAGCTCCGAGCGATTCGGCAGCGATTCCGGGGCTGGAGCCTCTGGTATCGAAAGGCGAAGAGTCGGATCCACTTTACGATGAAGCAGTACATATTATTACTGAATCCCGTAGAGCTTCGATTTCCTATTTGCAACGTCGTTTAAAAGTCGGTTACAACCGGGCTGCAACGATGATAGAAGATATGGAAAAAGCAGGTGTGGTTAGTGCAGTACAGTCTAATGGAACACGCGAAGTGATTGCACCGCCGCCTGTGGCAAACTCATAAGGTGATAGACAGAATGCTGTCGTCATCGAAAAATAACAACAGGATGACTATGAAAAAATATATTCAGTTGCTAGGTCTGGTGTTACTAACCAGCTTGTTCACAACGGCTCAGGCAGCCACCAATGCGAGGAAAAACCTGGACAGGTTTTTCACCAGTGTTACGACCATGCAGGGCTCATTTATACAGCAGCTTTATGGAAAAGATGGCACAGTAAAAGAAACGACTCGTGGACAACTCTATCTGCAACGGCCTGGCAAGTTTCGCTGGATTTATACCGGGCCTGAAGCACAGCAAATTATTTCGGATGGAAAAAACATATGGATCTATGATCAGGAACTGGATCAGGTTACCGTGAGGCCGTTAAATCAAACCATCTCCAGTACCCCGGCAGTGATATTAATGCAAAAATCCATTCCGGATAGTCAGTTCAAGGTGACAGAGATGGATGACAATACCAGTAACTGGGACTGGTTTTATCTACAACCGCATCGTAAAAATGTCGACTTCAAGGCGGTACAACTGGGTATGGATAATCAGGGTCAACTACAACAGATGGTGCTTTACGATAAAATAGGTCAAAAGACGGTGATTACATTCAAGGCGACATCCAATCAGCCCATTAACGCCAGACAGTTTTCTTTCACACCTCCGGCTGGTGTTGACGTGATTGGTACCCCTCAAACCTGATTCTTGTGTCCGAGTTGTTCGACACAGTGACTTCACGGGCTTATCGGCCTTTGGCAGATAGAATACGACCCCGCTGCCTGGACGAATATGCTGGGCAGCAGCATTTACTGGCCCTGGGAAAACCCTTGCGGCAAGCGATAGAACAGGATCGTTTGCACTCCATGCTGTTCTGGGGGCCACCCGGAACAGGAAAGACTACATTGGCTCGCATTATTGCCCAAACGGGGGGTGCCGAATTTATCACCTTGTCTGCGGTATTGTCGGGAGTCAAGGATATACGTGAGGCGGTAAGCCTGGCACAACAGGCGCGTCAGCAGAAAAACCTGTCAACAGTGTTATTTGTTGATGAAGTTCATCGTTTTAATAAAGCGCAACAGGATGCTTTCCTGCCACATATTGAAGATGGTACTTTCTTCTTCATCGGTGCGACAACGGAAAACCCCTCCTTTGAATTAAACAATGCCCTGCTATCCAGAGTGCGTACCTATATTTTGAAACCTCTGAATGAGGCCGATATTCGTAAAGTTATCGAACGTGCTCTGGATGATAAAGAAAATGGCCTTGGGGCGTTACGGCTCAAGCTACAGGAAGCAGCCATGAAGTTATTGATTCAGTCAGCTGATGGTGATGCCCGGCGTGCCTTGAACTGGCTGGAAATTGCCTCTGATCTGGCGGAAAAACAGCCAGACGATACTGCGTATATAGACCGTGAGACGATTGCTAATGTGGCTCAGGAGTCTCTGCGTCGTTTCGACAAAGGAGGTGATATCTTTTATGAGCAAATATCAGCACTACATAAATCGGTTAGAGGGAGCCACCCGGATGCAGCGCTTTATTGGTACTGCCGTATGCTGGATGGAGGATGTGACCCCCTGTATATTGCACGCCGGGTTGTGCGTATGGCATCAGAGGATATTGGTAACGCGGATCCCAGAGGGTTAACGCTGGCATTAAATGGCTGGGAAAGTTTTGAACGCCTGGGTTCACCGGAAGGCGAACTTGCCATAGCCCAGGCGATTATTTATCTGGCTTGTGCTCCCAAGAGTAATGCTGTTTATAAAGCGTTTAACAGCGCCAGGAAAGCAGTACAAGAGTCAGTGTCTCAAAATGATGTACCGCTGCATCTAAGGAATGCACCGACGACGCTGATGAAGGCGCTGGACTACGGAAAAGACTATCGGTATGCACATGATGAAGAGGGCGCTTATGCCGCTGGTGAGTCCTACTTTCCTGAGAGTATCGGTGAATTACAGTTCTATTTTCCGGTAGAAAGGGGACTGGAAATAAAAATTCGTCAAAAACTCGACTGGTTGCGTCGACTGGATAAAAATCCGGATAAAAAGGACTAATAGATGGGAGTGTTTTGCTTGTCATGGGCGAACTAATATTTGCTAATACATTCCTTGATATGATATATACAGTGCACCTTTTTTATGATGAAAGTGTTATCAAGATTACTCTTTAGACTTCAGGATTATTTAATGAAAACTTCCCTTCTCAAGACAACTTTAGTGACCCTGGCGTTACTGACAAGCTCCGTTAGTTTTGCCAACACAGAAAAAACAGAAGCACCTGCGGGAGATGCAAATAAAGGTAAAGAACTCTCAGCCACTTGTGCAGCATGCCATGGGGCTGATGGTAATAGTGGTAATCCACTATGGCCCAAGCTGGCAGGGCAACATGCCGCTTATATTGAAAAGCAGCTAACAGATTTTAAGGATAAAAAGCGTAATGATGCGACGATGTCTGCAATGGCGGCACCTTTGTCACCTGAAGGTATTAAAGATCTGGCAGCTTTCTTTGCTGGTCAGAAAATAAAGCCCGGTGCAGGCAAGGAAGAGCTGATTGATGCAGGCAAGATGCTTTATAAAGGCGGCAACTTGAATTCCAATGTAACCGCTTGTGCTGCCTGCCATGGGCCTACAGGATTGGGGAACCCTGCCTCAGGGTACCCTCGTCTAAGTGGGCAACATGCGGCTTATGTGGTTAAGCAACTTAAAGACTTTAAGAAGGATGACCGGAATAATGACGGTTCAAGTATTATGCGTGATATTGCCAAGCGGATGACTGAAAAAGAGATGGAAGCTGTGGGAGAGTATATTTCCGGTCTACACTAACATCAATCAGTTCTAATGCAGTAATCGGAAATTCAGGTGAAGGAGCCTCCTGTATCTGATTAAATCTGACAGGCTCCTGGGTGTTGGTCTTCTGGAAACCCGCATGGTAGGTTGGTGTTGAGGCACGGAGCCCAACGCGCATTGTTTGTTGGGGTTCCTTCGTCACCGCTAACCTACAAATGGTTTTTTACGTCCATAGACAATTTAAGCCGGACGATGCACCAGGAGCCTGTCCGAGAAGAAGCTACTGCAAATCCTATGAGAGTCCTAATTTGAGCTTATTGAAATCGTTAAATAGCGACGGCTATTCACCTTGTCCAGTAACTTTATATTTTGGCACTCCTGTGGTTTTGTGATGTTCCCCGTGACTGGACAAGTTCCGAGGTCACTTCAGGCTATTGTCATTATCCTGTACAGGCATTGCCTAAGGAGCCTCTGAATAAGTCGTGAGCGGTTTTCTCGAAGCTAGAATCGCCCATTTTTTGCTTAAAAATCTCCCTAATAGAGTGACGATTAGCTCCATTTTTAAGCAAAAACTGAACAATTCTATCATTCGAGAAATTCCACTCAGACTTAATCAGAGGCTTTCTAAGAAATCTGGTCAAGGCATGATGTAGTACAATGAACTTTTCATTTAAAGCAGGGTCTTTCAAATAAGAGTTATCCACCCATACGTTCACTTCCGCATTTACAGGAAATAATAATGAAACAGCGTTATCTAAAAACAATCATGGTACTTCTTTTAGGCTTCTGGGGACTGACGGGTTGTCTTTCCACTGAAAGCCAGGCAGAAACGAGCTCATCATCTGACAACAGTATGGAGTTTGTTGAAGGCAAGCACTATGTTGAAATTTTCCCGGAAATGAACACGGATGCAGAGGCAGGTAATATTGAGGTCGTTGAGCTGTTTTGGCTGGGTTGTCCACACTGTTACGCGTTGGAACCTACGATCAAGGAATTTGATAAGAATAAGGCGAAGGATGTCCAGTTTAAGCAGGTTCCCGCTGTTTTGAATCCTCATTGGAGCCTGCATGCCAAAGCTTATTATGCAGCTAAAGTGCTTGATCCCCAGAATGAAAAAAAGCTGGTAGATAAACTGTTTGAAGCGATTCATGTGAAAAAGAATGCCCTGGATACAGCGGATAAAATCAAGGCCTTTTTTACTGCCCAGGGTTATAGTGAAGTAAAGTTTAACAATGCCTATCACTCCATGGCGCTAAGTGCTGCAATGAGTCATGCTAAAACAGTCAGTGCTGGCTCACAGGCAACTTCTGTCCCAACGCTTATTATTAATGGCAAATATCGTACCAGCCCCTATATGGCTGGTGGTGAGGAAAACTTGCTAAAGGTGATGAATATGCTCATCGAAAAGGAAAGGAAGGAAAAAAAGTAATAATGATGCGTGCGCTCTCTGCCCTTGACCGTGTGATTAATGAAGTAGATCAATCACTAAAAACGGTATTTGCCACACCTGCAGGAACAGGTCGACCTTATCCTGCAGAGAATATCAGCGAACCCGAGCCCCTGACAGATGATGAACGGCGTATATCAGCCAGCTTGATGCGGGTTAATCATGCAGGAGAGGTGGCCGCCCAGGGTCTTTATCGGGGACAGGCTGTGACGGCAAAACGTAAAGATATTCGCGTACAGATGGAGCAATCGGCGGCAGAGGAAAACGATCACCTTTACTGGTGTGAAACCCGGCTTCATGAACTGGGTAGTCACAAGAGTTATCTGAGCCCCATTTGGTATTGGGGCTCGTTTAGCATAGGGGCATTGGCTGGCTTGTTGGGTGACAAGTGGAGCCTGGGGTTTGTGAAGGAAACAGAAGACCAGGTTGTCCGTCATCTGGAGAAACATATCAATCAGTTACCTGCCAGAGACTTGCCCGATATGGCTATTTTGCAAAAGATGAAAGAAGACGAACAGCATCATGCTGCTGTAGCCGTTCGAGCCGGTGGTGCAAAACTGCCGTGGGTGATCCGGAAGATATCCATGCCATTGACTTCAAAAATCATGACAACACTGAGTGCGCGTATCTAAGGAAACTCTTGTATCTCTCAAAAAAGGTAAATTAGATAGCTTCTGACTTATCAGGACACAGAGAGCCTGGGAACTTCTGATCAGATGTATTTAAGATAGAAACACTATAAATAGCGAAGATAGAATAAATAGAGCTTTTCAAAAGCATTTTTCACCCCAACCAGTTTTCGGGAATGACGGGGAAACAGGTCAAAAACAGTTCGCTTGTTATCAGCAGAAGCAGATAGCCAGATGGCATCGTTTTCCATGTTAAGGATACAAGACAGTTCATGCCGATAGGTATGGCTGGCGGGCTTGCCAGAAAACAGGGCTCTAAGGTTTTTTGCCGCCGCTTGTGCCCGGAATTGCGCCATATGTGCCTGATGAGGAACCCATTCGGGAGGATTCTCGTGATTGGCGCAGTCACCGGCTGCGAATACATTGTTCAGGCCTTTTACCTGGCCATATTTGTCGACATCAATATGCCCTCCGGGGGATACAGGGAGGCAGGACTTCCTTGCCAGTTCCGGTGCCACGATACCGGGAGAAAATAGCACCAGGTCTGCCTTGCGGAAAGTACCGTCTGCATCTTTCATGCCCCCTGCAACAAATTCTGCAGGTTCGTAACCATAATCCAGGATGATATTTCGAGCTTTTAAGCTGTCGGTAATCAGACCGGTATCCCCCGGGCTGGTATTGGAGGAGAAAAAATGAATATCGAATTTTTCCCTGATACCTTTCTTTTTTAAGGCAAAATCCAGCAGAGTGGCACTCTCATACATTTGACCCGCACGACCGGCGACAAAACCATCTTTTTTGTTAATCTTGAAGCCCAGATAGATAACTCCACTATCCAGAGTCTCAAATTTTTGCACAAAGGCCTCCATTTCATCGGGACCAGCGCAGGGTGAGTAAGTGTATTCGTGGGTACCGGGAATATCCTCCTCGAGGAAGGCAGGACCGATGCCCAGAAAAAGTGCATCGTTGCTATATTGACCTTTTCGAGTAATCACGGTTCTTCCTCCCTCTTGTATATCCGTTACCACATCATCAATAAAGCGTATATTTCGGCGTTTCAGGAAAGGACGGATATCAATCGTGACAGATTCCCTGGATTTTTTGCGGATAATCATTTCAGGGATAGCAGGAAAATAAATAAATTTCCCGTTACCGATAAGGGTAATGTCATATTTTGAGATGAGCTTGCGTAAGGATCCGGTAAAAAAAGGAAAGAGGGGGCTGCATAAAAAATATTGAATGAAGAACAGGGATGCGAAACCGTTACCGACAATGATGATTTTTTTCTTTTTCATGGTTTTATTTTTTCAGGCTCTATTAGGGGTATAAAAGTACAGGGTATCTCTGCAAAAGTTGCTTTACTGCTCAGTTCCACGGTTTTAAAGGGTACAAGTATAGTGTGGCAGGGGTGTTACCGGTTTTATCCGCTACCGCAGCGTTCACTGTATGGGTATGTTCTACGATGAGCATTCAGGGACTGTACCAGTATCTGGGGAACTTTTCCGTTTTTAACTGGCACAATCTCTTTAGTACTACTTATTTCGTGAATGTTTTTCGTATATAGCTCAATACAGCCTTAATGTCTGCCTCTGTCAGGTCAGGGTTGCCTCCCCTGGGTGGCATGGCCATAGGGGAGCCGGGGCTTTGATAACCCTGAGTGATGTTTTTAATCAAGGTGCTGTCTGATTTGGCTAGTCTCCCGGATTTTTTCGTCAGGTCAGGCACACCGGGTAACATGCCGGTACCGTTTGAACCGTGGCAAGCAATACAGGTTTGCTGATAAATGGTTTTACCCGACTTCCCCTTTGTTGTAGACGTGGATGAGGCCGATGTAGCAACGACTGTTTTGCTAGTCTGTGCCTTTTTAGGGGCAGCCGTAGATACCTGCTTCTTTGGCGCTTTTGGCATTGTCTTGATAGCAACTGTTTTAGGCGTTGGTGCGACCGCAATACGTGTTGATTTTACAGATTTGACCTTTGCGCTTCTTGATGGGGTTGCAGGTGCTTTTTTGGCGGTATTCTTGCTGACCTTGTTCGTAGCAGGCGCTGATACAGCAGCGGGAGGTGTAGTGACTACGGTTTCCTGGGCAGGCTTACTGGCAGGAAGTGTACTAGCCGGGGTGTTTGAGGCTTGCAAGAAGGTCAGTACATCACGCGTTTCCTGTCCAGTTAGCCCGGCACGTACCCGCATATGAAAAACACTGGTAATCCACTGATCATTTCGCATGTCCTGGGGATCACGTATATTATGGCAGCGACCACAGTTCTCTGCCCATATCTTCGCACCTTGTTGGAAATTTCCTGCTTCGGGGTATGGAGTGGCCAGTGCCAGCGAAGAAATCAGGCCAATGATCCCAGTTCCGATGGTAACTGTACCTGGCAGGGATGAGAGTGTTGATGTGATTGAGTGTTGTCCTTTCATGTTGATATCTCCCTAAAATCCATAAGCTAATTGAAGTAACAAACGGTCATTATTGGCTGGGCTACCGGATTGGCTGTCGTTAAATTCATAGGCAGCTTTGGCAATAAAGTTATTGGTAAACAGGTAATTTACACCTATTGCAACCTGCTCCTGACTGGTACTGGCGGCAGGCGTTGTGAAATCGGTATACCGTACCACTCCTTCAAATTTACTGGGCTGAAAGCGGTAAGCTGCTTGTGTGTACCAGGTCTCCCATTCTGCACCAGGCGAGGCGGTTAAGCCTGTGCTGGCTGCGCCTACTTTGGTTTTTACGTATTCTCCTCGCAGGTTCCAGCGATTTTTCTGCCAGGCAAAATCTGCACCATATACGTCATAATCCCGGTCGGCTTCTCCTGTGACACTACGAATGGTTCCCAGGCTTTCGTCTTCAACGCTGTTGACAGCCGCTTTTCCGGTTAGTAAGGAAGCGCCGATTTCCAGTCTGGGTATAGGGATAATGCCGAAACGCCCACCAAAGACCTTGTTGCCATCACTGTCGGCTCCAAAACCTTCGGCTCGAACACCTTCTAGTTCAAAATCAATACCATCGGGAGTTGCTGCGTTTAACTCGGGTCCATTACCGGTGTAAATAGCATAGTTGGTACGCAGGTTTCCCAGAGGGAGGCCTCCACGTAGTTGTATGCCCACGTCTGAAACGGGTGCAGCGCCATCATGACCGAAGCCGGGGGGAGCTGAGGGCAGCTTGTTGATCCAGGAAGGGTGCAGGTTTTGACGGAACTGACCAATAGGGCTTAAAAACTTACCTGCAACCAGTGTTACGTTGTCATTGAGAAAAACATCGGTGGTCAGGTATTCCAGGGCGGTTCGGGTTTCCCCGTTTGCTTCAACTTCGAACTCCAGCTCAGCTTCCAGCATGACAAGATCGCGGTATTGAAAGTGAAAAATGGGGGAGAAAGAACCTACCACGAAACTCCCATCTCCATTTTCAGTATCGCTATAGCCCACATCGGCATAACCCGCCATATGGATAAGTGTATTGGGTATGGGCAAGGTTGCTCCCCGGGTTGTGCCAGCAACTGGCTGCTTGCGGGCGGCTTTTTCTTCATAGGTTTTTAATGAGGCCTGAACTTTTTGTAACTCGGTTGTTAGAGTGTCGACCTGGGTCTTTAAGGCATCATAAGTTTTGTCTGTTGCCCAGATACTTTGTGGCAGGGCTATCGCTATTGCCAGGGTTATTGACGTTACGGTAAACGTATTTATTCGCTTGCTCATTTCTCTCTCTCCTTAAGTGAATAAGTTTGGTACTCCACCTACCTATAAATGATGTTCTCTGCAAAAGTTAGCGAGTAGTGTTAAGTTTAAAACCTGTGTCCCGGACACAGGTCAAGTCATTTTTAACAGAGGCAGTTGTAGTGTGGAGTCGGTATAAGTTGCAATCGGGTGCATAAAAGTACGTCAAGAAGAGTTGCCGGGAGGCATTAATAGATAAAAGGTCTCTCTGGGTTGCATTAAGTCGCAAGGTGACGGGGAATGTAGTACAGGCAATGTATAAAATGAATTGGTAATGACTCAGTTTACCCTCGTGTCGTCCAATAGCTGCCACGCCTACAGGGATGTAGGTGAGGAGAGGGAGCAGGACGCGGAAGCATTGAAAGTGCTCGTTTATGCTTATAAACTGCACGCTTTTGCCTTGCTCTTGAAGAACACGGAGCAATCTGTGCAGTTACGGATTACGCTGAATAGTTACATGAATTGCAGCGATACTCCCCATGGCTAAAAATATAAGTGAGGTTGATTTTAATGAGGAGTGGATTCAATCAGGTGGCACACCGACTGGCTATCGGGAACCCCGTCTGGCATAGATTTCCATTGTGCTAGTGCAGCTTCCAGACGTTGTAAGAAAAGTTCTCTTTTGTGTAACTCGGCACGGTTTTCCTTGATTCGCCGCTCCAGTATTTCACGCACCCGGGGGCAGGATGAGTTCCCTCTTTCTGCATCATGTAGAATGTGTGCTATTTCATTCAGGGTATAACCCAGTCGCTTTGCTTTATGAACAAAGAAGAGATAGTTGATTTCCCGTTCACGATAAAGCCGATAGCCATTATGCGGGTTACGCCGGGGCTGTAATAAACCGATGCGTGTGTAATAACGAACCGCATCAGGTGTGGTTCGGCTTTGTTTTGCCAACGCCTTGACAGTGAGCATTTTGCACCTCCCTGGTCATTTCCCGTAAAAGTGGGAAAGCAGGACGGCATCCTGGTCGTGATTGCCCGCTTTCCCGGATTTGTTACCCTCCAGTGTTATTCAATGCTCTTACCTGATTACTCCGGGTTAATCATTGAACAAGCCTGCGTTTTTTGGAGCCAACAGGGTTGGCACACAGTGGTAGTGCGGATGAACTAATCCACTACAGTCATTTGATGACCTTCACCCGCAGGTAGCTGGATTTCTCCAGTTACCTTCAGGGTTTTTTGGTCTACAACCCAGATTTTTGGCGCTTTTCGGCTGGAGACATAAACTTTACCGGTGCCCTTGATGGTGTTCAGGTGATAGGGCGCAGGGCTCAATGC
>WFWY01000123.1 GCA_015490895.1 Thiotrichaceae bacterium
TCAACAAGTAAACAACCCTGCAATATCAAGGCACTGGTTAAGCCAGGCGACAGGGAAAGTCGTTAGACTCTCTACTGGTAAAAAGAATAATAATAAAAAAGGGCTCTCTCACCATGAATAGCTATTCCATTATACTTCCTGCTAAAAACGAGGCAGCCAGTCTCAAGACATTACTTCCCAAACTTGCCCAAACACACCCTCAAGCTGAAATTATTGTCGTCAATGATGGCTCGACTGATGACACATTATTTGTTTGTGAGGAAAACCAGGTCAACGTCGTTAGTCACCCCTACGGAATCGGCAATGGAGCCGCCATAAAAACCGGCGCAAGACATGCCACAGGGGATATCCTCGTGTTTATGGATGCAGATGGACAACACAAGCCAGAAGACATCAACCGCCTGCTACAAAAAATCAACGAAGGTTATGACCTGGTAGTCGGCGCACGAAGCAAAAAATCCCAGGCATCCCTTGCCAGAAGTCTGGCAAACGGTCTATACAACAAACTGGCAAGCTACGTCACCTCACGCCCCATCGAAGACCTGACCTCCGGCTTTCGTGCAGCCAAAGCCGATAAATTCAAAGAATTTCTATACCTGCTACCCAACGGTTTCTCCTATCCAACCACCAGCACCATGGCATTTGTCCGCGCAGGCTATACACTCACCTACCTGCCCATCGAAGCACCCAAGCGTATCGGTAAAAGCCATATTAATTTAATGAAAGATGGCGTACGGTTTGTGTTGATCATCTTCAAAGTAGGCACATTGTATTCACCCTTGAAGCTATTCCTGCCAGTGAGCTTATTCACGTTTGGAATGGGCTTTAGCTACTATATGTACACCTTTATCACAGCAGGTCGGTTTACCAATATGACAGCACTGATGTTTACTACTGCCATGTTAATGTTTTTTATGGGGCTCGTTTCGGAGCAGATAACAGCTTTGATGTATAAGAATGATAATATGAACTTAGATATAAAAGTACCAGAAAAAAAGCCTAACAATACAAAACCCAACACTGTGAGATCAAAAAATTGAAAGCAATTATTCTAGCAGGAGGTCTGGGTACAAGAATATCGGAAGAAACCCACCTAAAGCCAAAACCAATGATAGAAATAGGCGGCAAACCTATTTTGTGGCACATCATGAAAATGTATTCAGCTCATGGGGTAAATGACTTCATTATATGTTGTGGGTATAAGGGCTATGTAATTAAAGAGTATTTTGCGAATTATTTCTTACATATGTCGGATGTCACTTTTGATATGCAACACAACAAGATGGAAGTCCATCAACAAAAGGCTGAACCCTGGAAAGTGACGCTGGTTGACACCGGAGAGGAAACCTTAACGGGTGGTCGCATCAAGCGCGTAGCTGATTATGTTCGGGATGAAAAAGCGTTTTGCCTTACTTACGGAGATGGTGTTTCCGACATTAATATTTCAGCCTTAATTGATTTTCACTTTAATCATGATCGTCTGGCAACCGTCACTGCTGTTCAACCACCTGGCAGATACGGAACACTAGATATTGATGGTTCCGCAGTACACGGCTTTACCGAGAAACCAAAGGGTGATGGAGCCTGGATCAATGGTGGCTTTTTTGTGCTTTCCCCCAAATGCATTGATTATATTGAAGGTGACCAGTCAAGCTGGGAAGGTGGCCCACTTGAAGAGATTGCACAATCCGGGAACTTGAAAGCCTACAAGCACGAAGGCTTTTGGCAACCTATGGATACACTTCGCGATAAAAATCAGCTAGAAGAGGCCTGGTCATCTAAAAGCGCACCATGGAAGAACTGGTAATGTCTCTATTTTCTGATCAATACAAAAAACGAAAAGTACTTGTTACAGGGCACTCAGGCTTTAAGGGAAGCTGGCTGTCGCTTTGGCTTACGCAACTACAAGCGCAGGTTTGTGGTTTCTCACTCCGGCCTGCAACCCAGCCCAACCACTGGGAACTGTTGGCTTTGGAAAAAGAAAAAAACGTAAAAAGTCATTATGAGGATATTCGCCACGCCCAGAAAATTACGGAAGTCTGCAAACAATTTCAGCCAGAGATTGTCTTCCATCTGGCAGCTCAACCACTGGTAAGACCTTCATACAAAGCCCCTCTGGAAACATGGGAAACCAATGTCATGGGGACGGCAAATCTACTGGAAGCCTGCCGCCAAACACCCAGTGTTAAAGCCATTATTATCATTACCTCAGATAAATGCTATAAAAATCAGGAGTGGGTCTGGGGATATCGGGAAAATGACCGCCTGGGAGGACATGACCCCTATAGCGCCAGCAAAGCAGCAAGCGAATTAGTGGTGGATAGCTACAGAAAATCTTTCTTTTCTCAGGAAAATAGCCCACTCATCGCCACCGCCAGAGCTGGCAATGTGATTGGTGGAGGGGATTGGGCGCAAGACAGGCTCATCCCTGACCTTGCTCGCGCTGTTAGTCGCCAGGCAACCATTGAAATTCGTTCTCCTTCAGCAACACGCCCCTGGCAGCACGTTCTGGAATCACTCTCTGGTTACCTGTTACTGGGGCAAAAACTACTGGAAGGTAAAACAGACTTTGCTGATGCCTGGAATTTTGGTCCGGAGCCGTCTGACAACCGGGAAGTCATTGAAGTATTACAGCACATACAACACTACTGGCCGGAGCTTGACTGGGAAATCAATCAGGATACCAGTGTACATGAAGCCAATTTACTGTATCTGGACAGTTCAAAAGCGCGTAAACAACTGGGCTGGCATCCAGTATGGAACCTTGAAACGAGCCTTAAACAAACGGCGCTCTGGTATCAAAATCAACAAAAGAATAACGAGTGTCGCTCTCTCACCCAACTTCATGACTATATTGCCGAGGCCAGAAACAAGGCGATTAACTGGGCAATATCCACATGATAATCACTCCGACATCGCTCGTGGATGTTCATATTGCTGAGCATGCAACTATCGAGGATCAACGTGGCAAGTTTTCACGTTTATTCTGCACGCAGTCACTCAAACCCGTTTTGGGAGAACGTCAAATTGTCCAGATCAATCACTCCATTAACACCTTCCCTGGAACTATTCGAGGCCTGCACTACCAGCTTCCTCCTTATGCCGAAATGAAACTGGTGCGCTGTATTCGAGGACGTGTCTGGGACGTAGCACTAGACTTACGAAAAGATTCAGCCACTTTTTTGCAATGGCATGCCGAAGAATTATCAGCCGATAATGGCAAAATGCTAATCATCCCTGAAGGCTGCGCGCATGGTTTTCAGGTCATCGAAGCCAATACCGAGCTGCTTTACCTGCATACAGAAGCGTATCAACCCGATCATGAAAAAGGTATCCGCTACGACGATCCGGCGCCTGGCATCCAGTGGCCATTAACAGCAAAACATCTTTCTGACCGCGATAGAAAGCATCCATTACTTAAACCCACTTTTGAAGGAATTCAGCTATGAATTGCCGTCATTGCCAACAACCTCTACAACATATTTTTTTGGACTTAGGCTTTGCTCCACCTTCTAATGCTTATCTCTCTGAAGCCGACTTGAAAAAGCCAGAAACCTATTTCCCCTTAAAAGTTTTTGTATGTGATGAGTGCTGGTTAGTGCAAACCGAAGACTATAGTAGCTCTGATGAACTATTCACCAATGATTACGCCTATTTTTCTTCTACTTCAAAAACTTGGTTAGAGCATTCAGCATCTTATGCCAGATCAATCATTAAACAACTCAAATTAAATGAGACTAACTATGTAATCGAAGTTGCCTCAAATGATGGTTACTTACTACAAAACTTCAAGCAAGCTGGAATTCCCTGTTTAGGTATTGAACCCACTGATAGCACCGCTAATGTCGCTGAAAAACTAGGGATACCCGTTCTAAGAGAGTTTTTTGGTGATCAACTCGCTAAACAACTTACTCAAGAAGATAAACAAGCTGACCTAATTATTGGGAATAATGTTTTTGCACATGTGCCTGACATTAATGATTTTACCCAAGGTTTAAAAACGATCCTCAAAGAAACTGGAACCATAACGCTTGAGTTTCCTCATTTACAAAATTTACTTTTAAAAAACCAGTTTGATACGATTTATCATGAGCACTATTCATATCTTTCCCTCTATACAGTAAACCGTATTTTTTCTTCTGTCGGGTTGAAAATATATGATGTAGAGAAGCTACCCACACATGGAGGAAGTTTACGCATTTTTGGATGCCATGAAGCGGACTCCAGAGAGACTTCAGTAAAGGTAGAAGAAATATTACGAGAAGAAAAAGAGAATGGTCTACAGCAACTATTACTTTATAAAGGCTTCCAATCTATAACCAACGA
>WFWY01000124.1 GCA_015490895.1 Thiotrichaceae bacterium
ACACCACTGGTGTCACCATCTGCAATCGCCTCATCGACATCAATGTCCGTCTTGTCTTTTTTCAGTTTGACGCCAAATTTTTCGGTCATCACCTTGATGATTCCTTCAGTCGTCGCTCCCTTTTTAGGGGTTAATTCCACCCAGGAAACATTGATCGCACCGGGGATGGTTCCCTTGGCAACCCAGTCAGGCGTGCGGGAATCTACCAGTAAAATGCTCTCATCACCATCACTCATCTTTTTGGCATAATCAATAACTTCAACTTCACCAATCGTCTCAACACCATCTGCCAGCTTCATGGGCTGAATACAGAATGGAGGACATGGGCGGGAAGTTTTTGCAAAAGCAGGATTCACTGTATTGCTGTTATCCTGGTTTCGCATGATTTTCACATCCTTACCGTGATGCTTAACCGTGATTTCTTTCAAGTCAGGGGTAATACCAACTGGCTTGCCGTCTTTAGCCTGGGCGGTTGCTGTCATTAGGCCGGCTGCGATCATTGAAGTCGCAAGTACGTGAGTTACTTTCATTATCTTATTTCCTCTCCTAAGGTTTAACACAATACACCACCACTCCCTTTGTTTGAGTTCAGTAGTAGCATAGATAAAAGCATTGATTCGGTTAGTGACTCGATCCAGGGAAACGAACACCTGATACATCAGCATGCACAAGTTCAAGCACACTGCTCGCTAGAAAGAGGCCAGGAGACCAGGAGGCTGTCCGAGAACTAAGAAGCTACTGCAAACCCCATGAATATCATAACCTGAACTTATTGAAATCGTTAAAATAGGACAACTGTTCGCCTCATTCAATGAGCCCAGCTTATAATACTCCTGTGATTTTCGCTACGCTTTCTATTCTCGAACAAGCTCCTAGTCGCATTCAGGCTCTTCGTCTTCCGCCTTCTTGCCTTTGCTCTCCCCTTCTTTAGCTTCACTCTGTTCAGACTTTTCCTTGCTGGCTTCATCAGAACCTTCTGATTTCTCGCCATTAGCAGGTGCAGATGCCCTGGTATCATCCGAAACATTATCAGAACCAGAGGTTCCCGCTTTTTCAGAGTGGGCACTTTCTGTTGAAGTGGCAGTATCAGCAGTCTTCGCCAGTGAGTTTTCATTTTTTATCGAGGCACTGGCTGCTGCCATTTCACTTGAGGCTTTCTGTTCATCAGCAGCCGCTATGGCAGAGAATACGAATATGCTTGTAAAAAGCAGACTTAAAGTTAGTTTTTTCATACAACCCTATCATTTTGTTATCAACTCACGGGCAATCTAGCCGATACGCTAAAAAAAATCCACTCATTCTAGTAAAAATTCCTGTACATACCTTCCGATAACTAGCATATCCATTTGTTTTTATGAATAATATTTACCCAAAATGTTAACTCGAACTTGCTCTGGCTCCGGCTGTTACAGAAATCCACTAACACTAATCGCATGATGTGTAACTCGACAAATAAAAATCAGGGATACCCGAAAATTTGACTGGCCTTCAAGTATGTTGTATTCCTGAGTCCATGACCCTGCTAATTTTACCGGAAATTTTTATTCGCCTGAGAGACGCCATGAGTATGACGCGCCAAACATCACTGACTATTCTTGCATTTATTACACTTTTTTATTTTTTGAGCCCGCTGGCATACGCCGGAGCAAAACCCGCCACGGTAGAGCCTGACCTCGCACGTGAAAAACGTATGGCCAGTGAAGTTGAAGAAGCTATTCTCGATGGTGAAGTCATCTCTTTGAACGCCAACGGGCAACCTTTTATGGCGATTGATATGGCCGCAGAAGGAAAAACCCGGGGGGGCATTATCATCCTGCACGGAAGAGGTTTTCACCCGGATTGGGCCGATGCTATTCAGCCATTACGCACCCAGCTCCCAGCCAGGGGTTGGCATACTTTGTCCCTGCAAATGCCGGTACTGGAAAAAACAGCCAAATACTATGATTACGTCCCCCTGTTCCCACTGGCAGCCCCTCGCATTGAAGCCGGGATCCAGTACCTTAAGAATCAAGGTGTTCAGAAAATTGTCCTGTTGGCACATAGCTGTGGGGCGCATATGGCAATGGACTGGATCAGGAAAAAAGGTGATGGCATGATTGATGCGTACATCGGCGCAGGCATGGGAGCGACTGATTACCAGCAAAAAATGGCACAGCCATTCCCGCTGGATTCTATGAGCGTACCGGTGCTGGATATCTATGGAGAACATGAATACCCTGCTGTGATCAGAATGGCAGATGAACGCAAAACAGCCATGGATAAAGCGGGCAACCCTAAATCCAGACAAGTCGTTGTCCCTGCTGCCGATCATTATTTTACCGACCAGGGTGATGCCCTGGTTGAGCATGTTGCCGCCTGGCTGGATCATTTATAATGTCTGACAGTAATTACTCAGCGTAATGATACGCAAGGTGCGTAAATTATGGAGCCTCTGATTAAGTCCGGTCGAATTTCCTGGGAGATGAAATTCGTCAGTTTTTTGATAGAAATGTTGGCAATAGTCATTCTATTGGTCACTTTTATAGCGAGAAAATGGCGATATTTCAGCCTCAGGAAAACGACTGGGACTTGATCAGAGTCTCCTTATTGATAACTTACCGTCTGTCTCCGCTGTTTAATCACGCTGAGTAGTTACCGTTTGACAAAACATCTATCATCCATCACTTCCAAAAATATCTCTGGTTATATTATTGAACCAGCTATGTGCATAGGCTATTTCCCGCTTGCGTTGCTCATCCGTTGCATCGAGTGGCGATACGCCTCCTGCAACTTTTACAATACGTGAACGGTCTTTGGTGAGCCGGTAAACCGAAGCGACCGAGATACCGTATTCTTCACCAATAATGGAATAACAGGTATTAACGAAAGATGGAGTATCCGGTTCTTTGCCATGCAAGAGTGCTGCGACTGCCGCTGCACAGACCTTGGCTTCTGAATTGGCGCTGTAAGCCGATTTGGGAAGCCCCCTGGAGATAGCATCACCAATGACATGCACACGCTTGAGCAAACTGGATTCGAAAGTATCAAAAGCCACCGGGCACCAGCCTTTCAAATTGGTTAGACCTGCATCAAACGCAATTTTACCCGCTTTTTGTGGCGGGATAATATTAAGTACATCTGCCTGGATAGACTCTCCCCTGGAATGCGTTACGGTACGGGTTTTGGCATCCACATGTGTGACACGGGTTTCAGGATACCACTCAATCATGGTCTGATCTGTTTGATAACGATAGCGCTTTTTCCAGGCCTGGGTAAAAAGCGCCATTTTGGAAAATTTGGTCTTGGGGTCAATAATGATAATTTTGGAGCGTGGCTTCTCTCTTTGCAAATAATCAGCTATCAAACTGGCACGTTCATAAGGCCCTGGCGGACAGCGGTAGGGATTTGTCGGTGGCGCAATAACCACAGTGCCACCATCAGCCATGGCTTGCAGTTGTTGCCGCAGCAACACCGTTTGTGAACCGGCTTTCCAGGCATGAGGGATATCCCTGGCAACCTCTGCATCATAGCCTGTAATCTGCTCATATTTGAAGTCAATACCGGGAGCCACAATACAGCGTGTATAGGAAAAACGCTCGCCGTTGGCCGTGAATACTGTTCTGGCAGTTGCATCCAGGCCGGTCACCCGATCAAAAACCAGCTTGATTCCTTCTTTTTTTAAACCCGCATAACCAAACTCAAGAGAATTTATCGGCCGTCTGCCCGCGATGACTTCATTACTCAGGTAGCAGGTAGTATAGCGCTTGTTTTGCTCAATCAGGGTTACATCAATACGGGGGTCTGCCAGTTTCAGGTATCTGGCAGCCGTTGCCCCCGCAGAACCACCACCAATAATAACGACCTTTTTGGCAGTATTAGCCAGTAACAGCGCAGGTGTTGCCAATGCACCCGATGCAGAGACCAGCCCCGCGACCTGCATAAATGTTCTTCGATTGACACGGCTCTCCATCGCTATTCCCTAACTAGATATTCGTTATCGTAACTATTCAGCGTAGCCTGTAACTGCTCTGGTTGCCCTCTACTTTGTTCAAGAGCAAGACAAACGCAGTTTATAAGCGTAAATGAGCACTTTCAAAACTTCCGCGGCCTGCTCTCACTCCTCACCTACATCATCCCTGTAGGCAACGCAGCCATTAGACAACACGAGAGTAAGCTGAGTGGTTACTCGTTATCTTGCATAAAACTCCAGTAATGCCTTCACCCCATCAGTACCCTCTTTTTTTAAGAGTTTTCTCAACCGTCTTTGCATTTTTCTGGGTGCTTTGCGCTCTCCTGAAATAAAATCCTGTAGTGCCATCTGTAAATAAGGTTTCCACTGAC
>WFWY01000125.1 GCA_015490895.1 Thiotrichaceae bacterium
TGGATCGCCATCCCTGGCTTGTTCTTCCAGCTCGCACTTCCCTGTGCTCGCGCTTGTTAAGCTGCGTTATGCCATTTAGGCATAACGGTCTTACCAAGCCCAGACTTTTGAACGGGATGAAAACTTAGCTCGGACACTCTTTGTATTGCATTCATGCCTCTGATATTGGCAAAATACTCTTTAGGACGTGCGACTTTAGTCGCGCCTGCCCCTGTCAAACTAATGATTTTAGGTTGAAGAACTGTTTTGGATGAGGTTAAAACACTAACCACTGCTCACTGTATACATCTGCATGGCGCGGCTGAAGCCGCACGTCCTGGGCGGCCTCTCCCCCTTACCCTGGCTTTCTCCTCGGGTGAAGTGATTCTCGGCAGTGACTTCGAGAACTCTATTTATTTACGCTTGCGAAACAATAAGGTTGTGTATTATTTGTATGAAAATGCAAATGAAATCGACTTTATATCCCCTCCGTCATTGCGGCGCAGACCACAATCCATCTTTCCATCTTTGTTATGGCACAATGCTCGCCATAACTACCGAGCCGCACCAAAAAAAGGTACAATAGTATCTATATTTTGCAGATTTCTATAAAAAAAGATACAATAGTATCTGTTCACACAAACTCAAAACGATGACTCTATTATCTCTACTCACAGCACATGATGTCCAGCAACAACTTGCTCAAGCTGTCCGTCAGAAGCGCAAAAAGATGAAGCTATCTCGCAATGCCCTGGCAAAGCGTAGCACTGTGCCTGCATCAACCATTAAGAAGTTTGAAACCACATCGCAAATATCTCTGCGCCAGTTTATTTTACTTTGGCAATGTGTCGATTCGCTGGAAAACCTTGCAAAACTGTACCAGCCAGGCGTTACAAAGCCCGGGTCAATTGATGAGGTACTGAAGGGATGACTCCTTTCCAGCCTGTTAAAAAGTTAGCGGTTTATCGTCGCCTGGTGAGTGGCAAAGAGGTACGTGTGGGTGAACTGGCTCAAAACAAGCGGGCGGTATATTTTCAATATAATTCCGACTATTTGGCTAATTACCATAGCCTGTCACCCTTCAAACTGGACTTTTCCAGTGGATTAACTGAAGCACCCGCCACACCACATCACGGTTTGCACGGTGTATTTGCAGATTCCCTGCCCGATGGTTGGGGCTTATTGCTGATGGATCGGGTTTTTCGGCAACAGAATATTTCACCACAGCAAATAACCACAATGGACAGGTTAGCCTATATCGGTGATACAGGGATAGGCGCATTATCCTACCGCCCGATTACAGACTGGAAAACCAGAGATAATAGCTGGATTGAGCTTGCCACATTGGGCAAACACGCCACACAGTTATTTGATGGCGAGGCAGATACGGTACTGGCTGCTTTGGCAAACGCCGGCGGTTCAGGTGGGGCAAGACCAAAAGCTTTAATTTATATTGATGCTCAGCAAAACCATAAAATATCGACGTATCCGCAGGCAGGCTTGCAGACATGGCTAATTAAATTCACATCACAACATTTATTACTTAAACATGATGAAGGTTTATGTGAAGCGGCCTACCTCACAATGGCGAAAAGTGCAGGCATTGATGTACCAGAATGGAAATTATTCACGCCACCCGCTTCATCAGGCGCAAAAGCCTGGCTGGCAATGAAACGCTTCGACTGTTCCTATAACAAAAAGGACACAGGCAGATACCACACACATAGCCTATGCGGTCTGCTTGATGCTGACTTTCGTCAACCTTCAATGGACTACGAAGACCTGATTAAAGCCAGTCAAATTTTGTGCAACAGCCCTGCCGTGGGACAACAACAATTTACACGAGCGATATTTAACCTGTTTGCCAGCAACCAGGACGATCATACAAAAAACTGGTCATTCCTTATGGACGATAAAGGACAATGGCAACCAAGCCCCGGCTACGACATAACTTTTAGCCCAGCCCCCTCAAATCAACACATGACTACCTTCGCAGGCTACGGCAGTCAGCCACCGAAAAAAGCCATCCAGAAATTAGCCCAACAAGCCAATATTCCCTACTGGAAAGACACTCAAAGGATCATAAGCCAGGTATTAGACGCACTTGCACAATGGAACAAAGTGGCTAAGGAAACAGGTATTAGCAAAGACATAACCAGATTGATTGCCAAACAGCTTGATACGGTATATCAGGAAAACAAGGGATTACTAGATGCTTAACCGAGAAGATGAGCCATAGCCAAACAATATGACTTATGCAGCACCCGCTGATATTGGCAAGATTCTCTTCAGGACGTGCGACTTTAGTCGCGCCTGACCCTGTTGCGCCTTGATGGGGACAGGGCTGTGGATGCCCCCGGTTTTTTAGCGGATTCATTAAAAAATATATTTAGAACAATGGTATATATAAGTCTAGCTTCTTGTTTCAGGTCTGTGTTTTTGTTTAACTTCGTGCTAAATTTGACTTCAGTTTAGTTAAATCGGCAAGACTTTTAATGCGGCGTTATTTAATTAAAATTCAAACTATTGATCCCAAATTGGAATCATATTATAATGTACAGCAATGAGGATTATAGCAAAAAGAACATTGAGAGAGTTTTGGGAATCTTCCCCAAAATATGCTGATTCACAAGCTTCTCTTGAAGCATGGCACTTTGAAGCTTTAAAGGCATCGTGGTCTACACCTCAAGAAATAAAAGCTCAATATCGTTCAGCTAGTATTCTCAAAAATAACCGAGTTGTATTTAATATAGCAGGAAATAAATATCGTTTAATTGTTTCCATTGATTATAAACGACAAGCTTGTTTTGTTAAGTTTGTCGGTACTCATGAACAATACGACGAAATAGATGCAGAGGTATATGATGGATATTCAACCCATAAAAAATGAAAAAGACTATGATAAAGCCCTTGCTGAAATAGAAATGCTTTGGGGTGCTGAGGAAGGAACAGAAAAAGGTGATAAGCTAGATATTTTATTAGTTTTAGTCGAAGACTATGAGGAGAAATATCATCAAATTTCACCACCTGATCCTGTTGAAGCAATCAAGTTTAGAATGGAACAAATGAATTTAACTCGAAAAGATTTAGAGCCTTTTATTGGTGGTCGTGGTCGTGTTTCAGAGGTCTTAAATCGTCGTAGAGGGCTGTCTCTTAATATGATTCGGAATCTTCATGCAAATCTCTCAATACCGTTAGAGAGCTTAATAAATAATGTAAAATTAACAGCATAAATGTAACCGTTCAGACCCCACACTCACAACCAACTAACGCAGGCACCACAGGCAAAGCAGGTCATGAAAACCCACAGCCACAAGCGTGTACCCGCCTCATTATGAGAAGCCTCATCCGCATGCAGCAGAGAACTGTCCAACAGTTCATCCACCACCTGATTCTCAACCGGAGCCAGCGTTCGAGCCGATTCAACCACACAATTCTGTATCGTTCCAATGCTGAGTTTTAAACCAAGCACATCAAAGAGGAATAATTGCACCTTGCGGCGTGTCACCCGCATCTCCATCGTCAGGTACGCGATCAGAGCAGCAAGACCCGGGCCGACCAGTCGCCACTCCGTCATGCCTACATCTTGCCAATCCGTCTACGGGATGATATCCCCTCCGGATAGAGGATGTCGCAAAAGTAGATGTAGGCTGGGTTGGAGCTTGCGGAAACCCAGCTTTCCAATAGCTTGCTGGGTTTCGTACCTCAACCCAGCCTACCAATATGACTTTTGCAGCACCCTCTGATTTTGGCAAGATTCTCTTCAGGACGTGCGACTTTAGTCGCGCCTGAGACTGTTGCGCCTTGTATGGGCGCGGCTGAAGCCGCACGTCCTGGACGACCTCTGCTGACATTACTCTGGAAGGATGGCTTTTGTCTCATAAGGAAAAACCATCAAAATCCCCGCTCGCACCCTGCTGTACCACATCAGGAAATACCTTTGCCAGTGCCGGTGACACGGGCAAATGTGTCAGCTCATTGTGCAGCACATCGACCATTACTCGCGCCTGTTCATAATCTCGTTTTTGTTTCAGTCGATTGCGATCCGGTTGCCTGCTAGTAAACCACTTGTGCAAGACAAACGCGCGTGGGTCGATGGTTGGCAGGCGCACGGGCATCCCCTGAGTGTCAAAAACTACTGCGTCATAATGGGGTGATGAGATAGCCCATTTCAGCGAGTCTATACTAACCGGGTGCAGGTCTTCCTCTTGTAATAATGCCTCGAAAGCATCTTTTTCCAGTATGGGATCACTGCCCTGTGTTATGAAATCAATCTGGTAGCCTTGCTGGTTGGCTGCGGTAAATTCAAACTGATTAGCGGATAAACGCTGGAATGTCCTGTCCGTTTTTTGCAGCAGCGACAACAAGGTATCCCCTTTTAAACCTGAGACAATTTTTACACCCTGTCTGGCATCGACCAGAAGCCCCATATCATTGGTTGCCACCAGCTCAGGCTGGAAGTTTACGCCTGCAACGACTTCATAAGCATAAAGTGCATTGGTGCCAACCACTCTACAAGGCACCCCCTGTTGCTGAAAAGCGCGGATCACCCGTGCAGCGGTAACGGGGAAACGGTTTAACTGATTCGCCTTGATATAGGCAGCATGCAATTTAACCTGCTCGCGCAAGACGGCTTCGCGCTCTTTATACGCAAGGCGGTTTTGCTCAAACTGCTGTTTGATCGTTTCTGTTTCCACACTTCTGGCACCTAATGAACGGTTTTTGCCATACGAATAGGCGCGGTAAAGGTATTGTTTACCATTGATTTTCTTCCAGTGCATAGAACCGGCAACACTTGAAGCTTGCAGTCTATGAGCTTCCAGCGATGAAAAAAGCTGGATTGCATTCTGCAGGATTTTTATCTGTTCCAGATTCAGATTTTGGTAGCTCATAAAGATACTTTAACTAAATATTCACATTTTTTCAGAATTATTTAGTTAATGATATGCTTGGGAAGCACTTAAACCCCACAAAAACAGTCCTATACAGTGTATAACTATACAGCAAAACAACATCCGGCAGCCGGACTTTTGAACGGGATAATATCCACCACAAAGCCAAAAGGCTTATTTACAACTCCCCTGTCACAGGTGATGTTGAGATATTCAACCACACCCCATTCTAAAGCTACCATACTTGACAAGAAAACCAGATCAGACCAGACTATAAAAACAAACTCGTATGCAGCAGGTTAATGATGCAAATTACCAATATCTCCGAAGCAAAAGCCAGCTTGTCTTTTTTGATTAAGCAAGTACAAGAGACCAGGCAACCCATTATCATCGGTAAAGCAGGGACGCCGGTTGCTGTCCTGTCTGCTTATTCAGAGGATGATTCTCCACGCACGTTAGGCGGTAGCTGGGAAGGAAAAGTCAAAATAGCAGATGATTTTGATGACACCAATGATGAAATTATCGACAGCTTTTACCAATCCCACCTTTTTCCTGATAAAACATGAACCTGTTACTGGACACCCACACCTTGCTTTGGGCACTAAGCAACAGTCCGGAACTCACAGGTAAAGCCCGTGAAGCCATAATAGACGGGAAGAATAGAGTCTTTGTGAGCTCAGCTACCGTATGGGAAATCGGTATTAAAAAGGCGATTGGAAAACTTGAATGCCCGGATAATCTATTTGAAGAAATCAGAAAGCACCGTTTTACTCCACTCGACATGAATTTTGAACATGCTCAACTAGCAGGGGCATTACCCAATATTCATAAAGATCCATTTGATCGAATGCTCATTGCACAAGCGATCTGCGAAAAAATGACCTTACTTACCAGAGATCACTTTATTCCCCAATATGATGTCAAAGTATTGAAGGTATAAATGTTAGTCGCGATGTCAGTAGACGCATCATTTTTCTTTCGAATGTGGGCTTTAGAGAGGGTGCTGCAAGATTCTCTTTAGGACGTGCGACTTTAGTCGCGCCTGACCCTGTTGCGCCTTGTATGGGCGCGGCTGAAGCCGCACGTTCTGAGCCTCTGCTCAAAGCAAATGTACACTATTATTTACAAAAAATGATATATAGCATAGAATAGTGTCCATTATGTCAAAAGAAAAACGCAAAGCTGTTCTTTTCCCCAGGCAAAGGGAAATCCTTGCAACCCTGGGGGAAAACATCAAACTTGCCCGCAAAAGGCGCAAATTGACGCAGGTACAGCTCAATGAACGCACAGGTATAAGTCGTGTCACCCTGCGAAAGATTGAACAAGGTGATGCAGGGGTTGCTATAGGGTATTACCTTGCTGTATTGGCAGTGCTTAATCTTGCTGATGATTTGGCAAGGGTCGCACTGGATGATGAGTTTGGGCGAAGGCTACAGGACGCAAAACTACTCGGAGCCCGTCCGAGAACTAGAAGCGCAGCAAAAATCACCGGAGAATCATAAGGTGATATTATTGGAAGAGGCGAATAGCCGTTGCTATTTAACGATTTCATCAGGGATCACAAAGCAAGGCAGACCTTGAGCAACTCTGGCGACGCATCGTTTTTAATATTGCTGTATCCAATACCGATGACCACTTGCGAAACCACGGCTTTATTCTGGACAACAAGGGCTGGCGACTATCACCTGCCTACGACATCAACCCAACCCCAGCAGCACAGGGTTTACACCTCAATATCAACGAAGACAACAACCAACTGGATGATGCACTGGCAATGGACGTTATAGACTATTTCAGAATAAAACCGGACAGAGCCAAAGAAATCCAGCAGGAAGTAAAAACAGCGTTCGCCAATGGGCAAAAATAGCCAAATCAATCAGAATAAGCCAACAGGAACAAGAAAGGTTAAGCGATGCTTTTTTAGCGAAGTAGCCCGGATGCAATCCGGGGAAATTGCACTACCGAAATTCTTCTAACACCTGCCCCCGATTGCATGCAGGCTACGTGACTCACCGCACACGATGTCCCGCAACAACTTGCTCAATCTATCCACGAGACAATACGATAAACCCTACAAAAACAGCCCCATACAATGTATAGTCTTATAGAAAAACAACATCCGGCAACGGACAAAAACAAAACCAGCAACAGGGCTTAACCATGACAACCAGCGACACCCTCACCAGCGCATCCCCGCGCCTGAAAACCCTCTACCTCACCGGACACGGCACCACCCTTGCCAAAAAACA
>WFWY01000126.1 GCA_015490895.1 Thiotrichaceae bacterium
TGTCTGGCTGCCGGAAGGGGGAGAAAGCGTTCAGGAAAGTTACGTCAACCTGATCCCTACTATCCAGGGCGGCACCCACGTGAATGGCTTGCGTACCGGAGTGACTGAAGCCCTGCGTGAATTCTGTGAGTTTCGCTCACTCATGCCCCGTGGCCTGAAGCTGGCACCGGATGATGTCTGGGAGGCTATCAGTTTTATCCTGTCCTACAAAATGCAGGAACCCCAGTTCTCGGGGCAAACCAAGGAGCGCCTGTCATCCCGCCAGGCCGCCAGCTTCGTTGCAGGTATTACCAAGGACGCATTTAGCCTGTTTTTAAACCAGAATGCCGAAATTGGTGAGAAACTGGCTGAACATTGTATTGCTAACGGCCTGAAACGCTTGCGAGCCAGTAAGAAAATTGTTCGAAAAAAAGTTGTCAGTGGCCCGACACTACCGGGAAAACTCGCCGATTGTGCATCTCAGGACCTAAACATGACCGAACTGTTCCTGGTTGAGGGTGATTCAGCCGGCGGCTCTGCCAAACAGGCTCGCTCCCGGGATTTCCAGGCCATTATGCCGCTACGGGGGAAAATCTTGAACACCTGGGAAGTACACCAGGATCAGGTACTCGGCTCACAGGAAATTCACGATATTTCTGTCGCTATCGGCGTTGACCCTGGATCGGATGACCTGAGCAAACTCCGCTATGGGAAAATCTGCATTCTGGCAGATGCTGACCCGGATGGCGCACATATCGCCACATTAATCTGTGCGCTATTCCTGAAACATTTCCGTCCTGTCATCGAAGCCGGGCATCTCTTTGTCGCCATGCCACCACTGTACCGGGTTGATGTCGGCAAGGAGGTCTTTTATGCCCTGGATGATGCCGAACGCCAGGCCATACTGGATCGCGTCGAGGCAGAAAAAAAGCGGGGTAAAATTACCGTGACCCGTTTCAAGGGACTCGGAGAGATGAACCCCTTGCAACTGCGTGAAACCACCATGGCTACCGACACTCGCCGCTTGCTGCAACTGAGTATCGATGAAGCCGGTTCCGCCGATATTATGATGGACAAATTACTGGCAAAAAAACGGGCAGCTGACAGAAAAGCCTGGCTACAGGCCAAAGGCAACCTGGCGACTATTTAATAGTAAAAATGAAGTAATTACTCAGCGTAATGATACGCAAGATGGTAAGTTATTGATTATTAGAACTTCGGCAGCAGGGATGTAATCACAACGCTCCTAAAGAGCCTCTGATTAAGTCCGGTCGAATTTCCTGTGAGATGAAATTCGTCAGTTTTTTGATAGAAAAGTTAGCAATAGTCATTCTATGGGTCACTTTTATAGCGCAAAAATGGCGATATTTCAGCCTCAGGAAAACGATTGGGACTTGATCAGAGCCTCCCTAATAACCAATAACTGACCGTCTCCACTGTTTAATTGCGCTGAGTAGTTAACCTTATTATTGATTAAAGCGATCAACCGAGGAGTTCAGGTTGAGACAGATCCCCCAACATCCCTGCACATCAGCACCCATTGGTATCTTCGATTCCGGCGTCGGTGGTATCTCGATCCTGAAAGAAATCCAGAAAAAACTGCCACATGAGAACCTGATCTACATCGCTGACTCTCTAAACGCTCCCTATGGCGACAAATCCCGTCACTTTATCCAGCAACAAAGTTTGAAACTGGCCAACTTTTTGATTCAACAACAAGGTAGCAAAGCCCTGGTGATTGCCTGTAATACCGCAACCACTGAAGCCATTCAGTTTTTGCGTGCCCAGTTAAGCGTTCCGGTCGTTGGTGTGGAGCCGGCAATAAAGCCCGCCGCAAAGATCAGCAAAAACAAGGTTATTGGCATTCTGGCGACGCACCGCACCATCAACAGCCAGCGCTTGCAGGAATTGGTGCAGTGTTACGCGAGTGATAGCACCATTATCGCGACCGCCTGCCCCGGCCTGGTTGAAACCGTCGAGAGTCTCTCCTCCTGCGGCGACACAGCTCTCCTGCATACCGATGACCTGATCCGCAAATACACCCAGGCCATGCTGGAGCAACAGGCAGATACCGTTGTTCTGGGTTGTACACACTATCCTTTCCTGCGGCAGCAGATCAGCGCGATTATCGGTGCCGACACCACCATTTTAGACACCGGCAAGCCGGTTGCCCTGCAACTCCAGCGTATCTTGCAGCACCACCAGATACATGCCTGCCCGACACAAACCGGGCAAACCACCTTCTTCAGCAGCTTGAATGACCTCCGGCATCATCAAACCATTCACCACCTATGGGGACAGCCAGTCACCATCAGGACGTTACCACCGATAATTTAAACAGATGGTCACTACTTCAGATTACACTGAATAGTGACCATGGGTTAAGGTACCAAAAGGCTGCCCGCTAATCTGTACCACAATCCAGCTGTTGCTTCAGCACCGGCAACACCTGTTGCAGTATCAGTGGCTGCGCCTTACTGTTTGGATGTAACCCGTCCGCTTGCATCATTTCATACTGCAAGGCTACCTTTTCAAGTAGAAAAGGTACAAAACCCAGGGCATACCGGGAGGCCAGACCGGCAAACACCTGCTCAAAATCATGGGTATACTGTAAACCGTAATTGGGTGGCAACTTCATGCCAAGCAAAATAACCGTGGCTCCCTGTTGCTGTGCCAGTTCTATCATTTTTCGCAAGTTTTCACGCATAATCTTGAGTGAAATACCCCGCAAACCATCGTTGGCACCCAGTTCCAGCAGCAAGATATCTGGCTGATAACGCTTCAAGGCCGCAGGCAAACGTGTCAGACCACCCTGTGTCGTCTCACCACTAATACTGGCATTGCTTATCTCTACCCGACCACCCAAAGTCTTTTGTAACAGGCTAACCCAGCCATCAGCCACCGGAATACCGTAAGCTGCACTCAGACTGTCACCCCAGACCAGCACCTTAACCGGCGAAACTGTTTTGAATTTGGCACAAGGCGTATTAGCATACAGGACGGATGACACCGTAAAAATCGGTATAGCACACAACAACCAGACAACAACGCCAACTAATTTTTTAAACATACTGACCACACTCATACTAATGACTCAAATACCCACTGCGCCCAGCAGGAATACCAGCATTACAAGCTCGCATCTTAGCAAAAAAATTCCTCTGAAGTCGGCTCAGGATCTCATCATACTGGATAACATCACGCTCCATATTGAGACCGGCACATCTGTCGCGATTACCGGTACATCCGGTTCTGGTAAAACGACTCTGCTGGGTATTCTGGCCGGACTGGACCTGCCCAGTAGTGGTCAGGTACACCTGCTGGGTACCGAAATCAGCCAGCTGGATGAAGACCAGCGTGCGCGCTTGCGCCTGGGAAAAGTGGGCTTTGTCTACCAGTCCTTCCACCTCATGAGTCACTTAACCGCCCTGGAAAATGTCATGCTGCCGCTGGAACTGGATCACACCATTGCAGCACCCCAGCAGCAAGCTACACAAGCCTTGCAGCAAGTAGGGCTGGGCGCACGACTAAACCACCTGCCCAGCCAGCTTTCCGGTGGTGAACAACAACGCGTCGCACTGGCCAGAGCTTTTGTAACCCATCCCAAAATCCTGTTTGCCGATGAACCCACCGGCAATCTGGATCAGCAAACCGGGCATGAAATTATCGAACACCTGTTTACCCTGCAAGCACAATACCGTACAACCCTGGTACTGGTCACACACGATCCGGCGCTGGCTGCCCGCTGTGAGCGACATTATCGGCTGGAGCAGGCACAACTGGAATTGCAGTGAACTGCCTCAACCAACACGATTAAATAACTGAATGAATAGCATTAACAACGTTTTTTACGCGATCTGGCAGCAGGGGTTGCGCCAATGGCGACGCCATTGGCGTATGGCAGAAAGCCGTCTGCTCTTTCTGGCGCTATTGGTATCTGTCACTGCCGTCAGCTCGGTGACTTTTTTCACGGATCGCAGTGACCAGGCCATGCAGCGACAGGCCAGTAAGATTTTGGGTGGTGATCTGGTGGTGCAATCGACACGCCCTCTACCGCCCGTTTATCAGCAACATGCCAGCACACTGGGGATTCAAAGTGCAGCAATCACCAGCTTCCCCAGTATGATCCGTATCAATGACGCATCACAGTTAGTTCAGATCAGGGCGGCATCAACACACTATCCCCTGCTAGGTAGCCTGAGCATTGCGACAACACTGGATCAGGCCGGAATCCCAACACCGTTCAGCCAGCTGCAATCCGGGCATGCCTGGGCGGAGCCATCACTATTTGCCGCTCTGGGGATTCAGCCCGGAGCAACTGTGCAACTTGGCCAGAGTACCGTTAAGCTGTCTGCTGTTATCCGCCAATCACCCGACCAGGGGGCTGCTGTTTTTGAGTTTATGCCCCAGGTGCTTATTGCTGCGAAAGATTTACCTGCCACAGGGCTGCTCACACCCGCCAGCCGTGCCAAGTTCAGCCTGTTTCTGAGTGGGGACTCCCCATCCATACAAACCTACAGAGCATGGCTGGAGCCGCGTTTGCAAACCGCCGAAACAATCCGTTCCCTGGATGATGGCCTGCCCTCCATGCAACAGGCATTACAACGTGGCCAGCGTTTTTTGTCCCTGGCTGCGCTGCTTAGCGTTATTCTTGCAGGTGTGGCGATCGCGCTCACCAGCTACAGCCTGAGCCAACGGGAAACAGCAACCGTTGCCATCCTGAAAACTCTGGGTGCCTCACGCAAACACATTCTGCTACGTTATACCATGCAGCTTTTTCTGCTGGCGACCAGTGCCGCACTGATCGGGATTATCCTCGGTTTTCTGTTGCAATATGCCCTTGTCTACCTGTTACAGGACTGGATGGGCGAGCAGTTGCCAGCACCTGGCGGCTTACCTGTCCTGAGCGGACTGCTAACAGCCTGGGTGATGGTACTGGGTTTTGCCATGCCACAACTGACTCGTCTGGTCACGCTACCCCCTGTCCATATCCTGCAACGCCACAGACCAGTGGTTTTAAACAGAACGCTGATCATTCCGATACTGGCGCTTGTGTCCGGTATGTGGATGCTCATCTGGTTACAGGTACACGATACAACGCTCAGTATGGTGCTATTGGCAGGACTCCTTGTCATACTGGCAGGTTTCTGGCTCGTTGCCCGCTTCCTGCTGTGGGGGCTACAGCATATGCAGAGACACCTCAGCCGGCCTGTACGTGCCTTTCTAAATCTGCCCAGGGCCAACTTTCGTATTGCCTTGCTGATCATGGTCTTTGGGGTAGGCTTTTTCAGCCTGCTGCTGCTCACCGCATTACGAACGGATCTGATTGAGCGCTGGCAGGCCACCCTCCCCGAACATGCGCCCAATTATTTTCTGATTAATATTCAGCCCCATGAAGTCAGTGCCATGGAACGCACGATCCGGCAGTATTCCCAGGTCCTGGAAGGTACGCACCCCCAGCTGTACCCCATGACACGGGGTCGCCTCACCCATATTAATGGACAGGCAGTTGTCGCCAGTGATTTTGATAGCCGCCGTGCCAGAGGATTGCTGGATCGTGAAGCCAATCTGTCCACTGCCCAAACACTACCCCCCGGTAATACCCTGACCCAGGGGCACTGGTTCAAACCCGGTGTGAGTACCGGACTCTCCATCGAAGCAGGTATTGCCCATGTTCTCAGGCTCAAACTGGGCGATATCTTGACATTCGATATTGCAGGTGAGGCCTTCCGCCAACCCGTTACCAGTTTTCGTACTGTACGCTGGGATAATATGCAGCCCAATTTCTTTATTCTGGCGGCTCCCGGTGCCTTGCAGGACAAACCGCGCACCTACATGACCAGCCTTTATGTTGACCCCGCAGACCAGCAGTGGATACCAGCGCTTATCCGGCAATATCCCAGTATCAGTGCGATCAATATCAGCACTGTATTAAGCAAGATCAAGACACTGATCGACAGGGCTGCCTTTGCGGTACAAACCCTGTTCCTGTTCACCCTGTTATCCGGTATCACGGTTTTGTTTGCCGCCTTGCAATCCCAGAAAGCAGAACGCAGAAAAGAAATCGCCATCCTCAAATCCATGGGAGCCAGCCATGCTTATCTGCGCCGCAGTATTATCTCCGAATTTATGCTGATTGGTGCAATAGCCGGCTTGCTGGCGGCCTCACTGGCCATGCTGGTCAGCAACCTGCTGGCCTATCAGCTATTTGACCTGAACCCTGCATTAAACCCGGGCTTACTGCTGACAGGCATGACCGCAGGTGCCCTGCTGGTGGGTACCGGTGGCTACCTGAATGTGAAAGGGCTGTTTCAGGTATCTCCCAAAGCCTTGTTTCAGGAACAATGAATGTATCCTCTCTGTACTCAGGGCGGTTCCATGTTTATTCTTTCTTGTTTGTCTTGCTTGCACAAAGCAAATAATCATAGAAAGTAAGAGCCTCACCCGCAAGCGGGGTGCTACAAACATAACTACTCAGCGTAATCCGTCACTGCTCAGATTGCCCTCGTGTTGTTCAAAAAGAAAGTTTATGATCTATCGGGACTTTGACATTAAGTCCGGTCGAATTTCCTGTGAGATGAAAGTCGTCAGTTTTTTGATAGAAAAGTTAGCAATAGTCATTCTATGGGTCACTTTTATAGCGCAAAAATGGCGATATTTCAGCCTCAGGAAAACGATTGGGACTTGATCAGAGCCTCCCTAAGGCAAAGAGAGGCTCTTGAGGGCTTTTAAAATGGCCGCCTTGTCTTTCCAGGGATAGGTCTCTCTACCTGCTTCCATTTTTCCCTCTGTACCTGCACCAAATTTTTCCATGAGTTTATTCAGTTTTTTTACTTTATTGGTACCAGGCACTCGCTCATTATCATAAATATATACGTTATAGTCTGTCGCATTAATACCCAGCCCCTGATGGCTAACCTCCCATGCACACAAAATAACAAGCTCTTTTTCCGGGTCTTTATCTACATTGAAAAAAAAGAGTTCTTTGATCCGGGGGGTCGCACCATCATAACGAAAGGTATCAACCATCACTTTTTGATGCCGGTTATTTTTATCCGGTATCAAAACCATCACCTGCAATGAAGGAAACTCGTCCCGAGTTTCATACACCACAAGCCAGCTATTATCCTGAATGTAGCGGGTTTTTATTTTTCTGAGAATCTTGCCTCCGTCGACAAAATCGCTAAAGTTGGGACGTTGCTTTACCGGTTTGACATCAACAGACCGAGGCACTGCGGATAAGTCTGCTTGACTGCCACTATCCGTTGTCCCGACATTACGAACAGCGGGATCTAATGCACGATTTGCCTGGAACTCCATTGAAGTTGCATTGAAATTATTGGCCGTTATCGCCCTTGAGTCTGTTCTGTCCTCATCACCACATGATGCGGTAAGTAATGGCAGGCAGATAATAAGTAATCTTTTTAGCATATTCATACAGGTATCCTTTTAAGCTCCTGAACATTACGTTACGCGACTATTTTCCAGACTTTCCAAAAGTTACGGGTTCTTTCTGTAATACCATTGAGGCCGCCATTCACTAATCGCGTAATTGTTTTTATACGAGTATTCATTCGGTTCCGGTTTGAAATATCCGCATAGGTTCTGTCGGCAGCCCGGTTCATATTATTCCGTTCCCACCAGACAAAGGCAGATTCAACACCGTAGCGTTTGTTACTCACCACCAGATCAGGGTTCAGGACGAAATCCTGCGGATCATCCGGGCTGACCTTGTTATGCTGTTTGGTATAAAGCCGGTAATTATCTTTACCGGTAAGCTGAATCATGCCACGACCACGATACCGGAAGCCATCACCACTTGCTTCATTACCATTACCCAGGCGATTAGCATAAACATAATTGCCCAAATGCACATCATTATTGGGTATTTTCCGACCCTTATAAAAATAGGCGTAATAACCCGGATTGTCATACAGTTTGGTACGCGCCCCTCCTCTACCAAATATTGAACGCATTCTGTTCACACTATATTTGAGACTTTCTTCACGAATCACAAAACTGCTTTCGTGACCAATCTGCGACAGAAAGTGTGCAATTCGTAGCGGTGTATTAACATTATATTTACTTGCAAATTCATTCATATAGGGA
>WFWY01000127.1 GCA_015490895.1 Thiotrichaceae bacterium
GGCTTACGGTGATTTTTTTGCCGTTGATATGCTGTTCGGTATGCTTGTCGGCAAACAGGTTGCGTTTTTCCAGTACGGTGGGTAGCGGCCAATAGCCTGCTTTTCCCTGCTCGCTCTGTATCAGGGTTTGATAGCTGAATTGCACGTAGACGGGTTTAGCTGGCTGCCCGACTTGTTCTATGCGGGGTATAGGGTAGATACGCAGGCGGTATTGCCAGGGACCGGTTTGTTCGAGCAGGGCTGGATCAATGCGGCGCTGGACTTGTGCTTTGTAGACTGCCTGTGCTGCGCCTCTGGGGGCGAGTACGGCCGGGTATTTATGGGGCTTGATCGGGTCATTGCTTAACCAGAGCCCGCTGATGACGGCATCGTCGGGCAGGCGGAAATGCAGCACGGCTTCGCGTGTCTTATCGGTCAGGTTTACCAGGGTTTGTGACACGGTGATGGTGGCGACTCCCTGCGTTTCCTGAAGCGTAATGGACTGTTCCCTCAGGTGTACTGTGTGATTGGCGGCATCCAGTAGTCCGGCTTCATTGTCTCGGCTCATTTCCCAGTTGTGTTTGACGGCACTGACTATGGTTTCGCGCTCGGCTTTCTGGATGGGGGCATCAAAAAAGGCGGCGTAGTATCGCTCTGCTTTTGCCGTGTCGCTCCAGTCTTTGCCGTCATACAGGAAGGGCTTTGCCAGCGCGTTGAATATCTGTTGTGGAATGCTGGCGAGGCTATCACTCAAGCCTAGAATAGAGCTGTAGTTAAATTGAATGCGCTGGCTTAAGCCGTCTGTGGAGATATAGCGGTAGCGGGCAAGATAGGCATTGAGCAGGGCTGCTCTGATTTGTGGTGCCTGTTGTAATAATTCCTCATGCGCTGCCTTTTGCTCCAGCTTTTCATCCAGCAGGGAGAAAATGGCTTGCTGGGGCTGCTGGTTGAGATAGCTGAACATGCCGATATTCACCAGTATCACGCTGAGAACAATCGCTATTCTGGCGGGTGTCAGCAGTGTGTGACGGCGTTTGATAAATTGCCCGATATACAGGTAGATCATCACCACAGGCAAGGCAATAAACAGCGTCATGGTAAAGATGATAAAAATTATCGCTAACCAGAACAGCGGGTTGATGATGGTTTGTAGCAGATCAGTTAGTTGAATTTCCAGTAGGGCATGTGCAAGCCCCGTAAAGAATGCCACTGCATCGGGTAACATCCAGATCAGAAACAGGATACCGAAGTATAGTCCAACACCCGCCAGCACGGTTGAGCCAGCATGCGCGAGCAGGCTCTCAGGATATGCTGGCTGATCGCTGTCCTGCTGGTGTTGCCGCCATAAAAAAATAAACCAGACCGCCAGTGCAATGAGTACGTTGATCAGCATCCAGTCCATGCCGTGATTGCTGTCCCGAAAGGTGCTCATACGCACAAGCAGAAAGAACAGCAGCGGCATTTCAAAACCATAAAAATACTTCATCAGGCTACGAAAGTTGGTTCGCAAGTGTGTGATACCGATGTATATGGAGAAAAAAGGCAAGAGCGCCATAATAAGGGCGTACAACAGGTAATGTGCAGGTACATTGTTGTTGATGACTGACTCCATCAGCGGCCAGGAGATATAGGGAATAAACACCCCGATGACCAGCACGGTATAAATCACATGCCACGCCCAGAAGAGAAAGTTGGCAGCACGTCTTTGCAGGGTTTCATTGCGTAACTTCATGATATTGTCTCTCGATAGCTCGTTTCAGGGTGGAGATAAAGGGGCGAATTTCTGCCGGAGTCACAGGACGATCCCAGAGAATGGAAACCATCACCCATTGCCGACCAGGATGAAATAGATTGTCCAGCACCCGTGCTGAATAATCAGGCGTTGTTTGTGCCACTGACTGAAACCAGTATGTACTGCTCAATGGAGTCAGACCTTTGTCACTCGGTACAGGCTTGTTCAGGGCAAGATAGCGCAAATTAAAACGCGGCATGATTTGCCACACTCCCTTGCTCGACAGGGTATAGCCCTGACTGAGGTAACAGTTATCCGGAATGTGATGAGTCTTCCAGGCACGACTCCAGACCATGACCAGCGAAGCCTTCAGCGCAGGATTCGGAGAGTTGTGATTGTTGAGTTGCAGGCTATATTTCACTACCTGCGCGTGATTTGCGGTAAAGAAATCACGCTCCTGTGCATTCAGGGGTGTCACTGTCATGGCATATTCAGCAGGTAATTGCAGAGCGTGAGAGCGAGGGGTGTTTGCCTCGATCACCTCAGCCTGATAAGGCAGGTAGGTAGCTGCCAGCAGGGCAATTACCCCAAAAAATAGCCAGGGTGTGAGCGGCCTGGTCAGTGGTTTAATAGGGTTTTCGGCGGGCTGTTTTGCCCCTCTACCCACATAACGCGGTAACAGCCACCAGATCAGCAGGCAGGAAATAGCAAACCCCAGCAGCCCCAGAGACTGATGAAAGAGTTGTGCCAGCTCAGGCTGTTTTAATAGCAGATCCAGCGTCACCAAAATCACAATACGAAACACATTGGCAAGTACCAGCAAGCCCATAAAACCCAAGCCAGCCACAACCCAGCGCCAGCCAATGGCAAAACGCTCAACCCAGGTCAGTAACAGATAAAAAATCAGCCCCGTCCACAGACTGTTAATCCCGCTACAGTCCAGATCAACAATCGCCGCTCGATTATCCACCAGCAGAATCGACTCCACCGTCATCATCGGCAGATGGGTGATTTGCAACAATGAACGTGCCATTTCCGCACTCAGCAAGCGCAGCGGAAAGCCCAGATATACATCCAGATAATGCTCAAACGGCAATACCAGAATCAGCAACAACATGGGTAACAACAAGGAATGCCAGCGCACAGTAGACAGAAAATGCCCCGCCAGCCCAAAAAGAAAGACAATAAACAACACCGCAGATAGCGTATGAAAGCCAATATTCGCCTCATTCCACAGATACAGCACACTGGCAGGCAGCCAGATCAACACACCCCGATGAAACAGCACAGGAAAATGAAAAGGCAAAACAGGCAACTGCCAGAGACGATAAATGCCGAGACCTGCAAGTCCAAGCAGGGCAAACAGATGCAAATAGCCATTGGCTAATGATATTTTCAGAAAAAGCCACCGAAAAACAGGCAGGTATAGCAACCCACATGCCAATGCCAGACAGACAAGCCCCACAAAAGAAAGACCAGAAAGTCGCAAGCTGTGCAACCAGCCTGATACTCTTGATAATGGCGAAGATACAGTAATAACCTGATAGTTCATGCCTGCGAGTATGACAGCTATTTGTGCAAAGCCAATGGGCTAATACCGAGAATAGATTGAAATAGTTTGCAGAAATTGTGCAGGGTGTTTGTGATATACAGTAGCGGAACAGAGACCGATTAGCTTTGCAATAAATAGTATGGGTAGTATTAATAAAATAAAACTACCTAAAAAGCTGCAAAAACGAATAGTTCGGTAGAGTCTCTGATCAAGTCATGAGCGGTGCTTTAGCAAATACTAACGCTTGATATGTCAGGCTCACTGCATAGGTTTGGTAGGCGGTTATGATAGGTGTCTCAAAAAAGCAGATCAGATTCTGGTTGTCTAAAGTTTCTTCGCAAGCCCGAAGTTTTCGACATAAGAATTCCATTATGTCAAAAACAACCCATTAATTTGACATAAGGATTAGAAAGCGATAAGTTTCTGACATAAGAATCCCGTAATATCAAAAACAAGGCTGGTTTCAGACATAAATGAACTTAGACGACTATAAATCAGGTGCTTACGAGCAACAATACGAATATAAAAGCTTCCTGCCCGAGAAAATTAATCACGAATGGGAAATATCAGATCCAGAAATCCAAAGTCTTTTAAGTGATGCGGATAGGGCTCTAGGTGAACTGAATGCGTTTTCGCAACTCATTCCCAATGTAGACTTTTTTATTCGCATGCACATTACAAAAGAGGCTACGCAATCCAGTCGCATTGAAGGTACACGCACCAATATGGAAGAAGCATTGCTGGAAGCACGGGATATAGACCCGGAAAAAAGAGACGACTGGGAAGAGGTACAAAACTATATACGTGCCATCAATGAAGCGATTAAGCAGCTTGAAAAATTACCGCTATCGAATCGCTTGTTAAAAAAAACGCATAAAACATTACTGCAAGGCGTAAGAGGAGAGCACAAACAACCCGGTGAGTTTCGTATTAGTCAAAACTGGATAGGGCCAAACTTGAAACACGCGATATTTGTACCACCTCACCATGAACATGTGGCAGAGTTAATGAGCGATCTTGAAAAATTTATTCATAATGAGGAATCTCATGTACCGCATTTAATAAAGGTCGCAATTGCACACTATCAGTTTGAAATAATCCATCCATTTCTTGATGGCAATGGACGATTAGGGCGTTTGATGATAGCCCTTTACTTTGCCAGTTTTAATCTGCTGCATAAACCTGCTCTGTATCTATCTGATTATTTTGAACGGCATAAAACGCAATATGTTGATCACCTAATGGCAGTGCGTGAAAGCAACCAAATAAAACCCTGGTTAGTGTTCTTTTTAATAGGGATTCAGGAAACTGCAACAAATTCAATTCAAGTATTTAAGGATGTACTGCAACTCAAGGAACAACTTGAGAGAGAGGTACTACCTCATTTCAGTACGCGTAGGCAAAAAAATGCACAAAAACTAATGGAGCTGTTATATCAGGTGCCAGCACTGGATATTAAGGCAGTTGTAAAATTACTAGATATTAAAACCAATACCGCCGCTGCGTTGGTGAATGACTTTGTAAAATATGGGGTATTAAAGGAGTTAACCGGAAAACGTCGCAACCGCATTTTCTGGTTCAAAGATTACATAATGATATTTAAAAAAGAATGACGTAATCCGGGGATATATATAGACGCCTCAACATTGTCAAGTTAGCGGTTGATCAGAAACAACAGGGTAAAGGTCTCGGGAAGCAGCTGCTCGCCCATGCCCTGCATAAATGTGATCTACTTTCCAATGAGATTGGCATGATTGCTGTAGTTATTAATTCCAAAGAGTCTTTTAACCCGCTCCTTTAATGCATCGCTGCCATGCTCATAATAATTTGGAGCCTTTACCATGGCGATTAATTCTGCCTTCTGCTGCAAGCTCAATGCTGAAATTTTTTTCCTAAACTGAAAAATCGAAGATTGTTGTAGACCCTTTTTGCCACAATAGACAGACGATGCCCATAAATAAAAAATGTCATTATCATCAAAATGAAAATAGCTTGAACCTAGATTCCTCAGTTAACCGCTATGATGTGCAAATAAGATATTGAAACTGTGAAAATAAATACCGAGCATACAATTCACCCAGAGAGTGAGTCTCGCTACAGGCTCAGAGACTGCCGTATTGCACCGCCTTGCTATACAAAAAAAGACAGCAAGGGAATACCATTCCTGAGTTTTTTTGTTACGCAAATCGGCACAATACGACACCCTCTGAACCTGTTTAACTGAGGATTCTAGGTTGAAACATACCAAAGTGCAGACTCCATATGCTGCGCCAGGTTTTTCTTGTGCGCTGCTTTAGCAAATACTAATTCGTGATATGCCAGGCTCATTGCATTGGTTCTAATGGCTTTAGAGCCTTCAGCAGAAAAAGCCAGTTTTTTTATCTCTGGAACTGATGATAATACGGCTTCTTCTTTGTTGATTATTGCAGTTAACTCGTTAATATGTGGATAGAAATTGTTGACATAATAAAACAAAAAGGCAAGTGCTGGAATGAGCAGGATCAAGCCAGTTAAAGCGGCTATCCATTTGAGTGTCCGTAGCAGGACAGTATTGTTTGTAGTCATTGCTTACGTTCTATTGACGTGTAAAAAATGCTCACCCGTAGGTTGGTGCTGAGGCACGAAGCCCAACACGACCTTGTTTGTTGGGCTTCGCAAGCTCAGCGCCAACCTACAGTTGTTAATTTACACCCAGCTAAATCAGCTACGGCTATTCTATTTCCGAACAGCCCCCTGAGTTGCAGAGTGACAGCCATCAAGATATTCCTCCCCCCACTCTTTCATTACTTTCAAAACAGTCCCTAGTGCTTTTCCTTTAGGAGTCAACAGGTACTCATAGCGCATCGGGCGGCTTTGATAGGGTTGCTTGTCAATAATACCCTGTTCGACCAGCCGTTTGAGTCGGTCAGCCAGAATATTGGTGGGGATTTTTTCCGGTGAGTTCTGGAACTGGCTATAGGTTTTCTTGCCGGAAAATAAATCTCGTACCACCAGTAATGTCCATTTATCACCCACAATATCCAGTGTACAGGCGACAGGGCAGGGGGAGCGGTTGCTGTTAGCAGGTTGTTTTGCTGGCTTGTTCATGGGGATAGACTAGCACGCAAACTATTGGCTTGCAATTTGCAAGTTAGTGGTTTAGGCTACTAACTTGCATTTTAAAAGTAACTATCTGGAAGGCTTCCGTGAAACCAAAAATATCCGCATTATCTATTTCCCTGCTATGGATACTCATCACACTATTTCTACAAGGCTGTACGGCAAATCGCTATAACACTTTTGTGGCTGCTTATGAGAACAGCTTCCGGGAAAGGGTGTCTTACAAAACGCATCATGTGCCACGCGATGGCTTGAGCATCGTAGCCAGAGAATATGGTGCAAAAAACGACAAGCCCACCTATGTCATGTTGCATGGTTTTCCAGATAGCCTGCACCTGTATGACCGGGTAGCACCCTTGCTGGCAAAGGACAGGCATATTATTGCCTTTGACTTCATAGGTTGGGGAGACTCAGATAAACCACTACAGCACCGCTACGATGTAGCCAGCCTGACACGTGATCTGGATGCGGTCGTTGATTACTTCAAACTCCGCAAGGTTGTACTGGTGATGCATGATGCGTCCGGACAGCCAGGCATTGACTGGGCGCTGGAGCATTCTGAAAAAACGGCGGGTCTGGTGTTGCTGGATATGTATTACGCAGCCATGCCGACACTAAAGGCACCGGAGGCAATCGACCTTTTTTCCACGCCCGGTCTGCGCCGTGATCTGTCTGTCTGGGCAACACGTCACTCGGATCGTTTATGGTTGAGCCGCTTCAAGGCGCAAATCGCTAATTTTATAGAAAATGATGCACAACGCCCGCGTTTTGTAAAGTTGTTCGCCCATCAGTCATTGGCTATACGTCCGGCTTTTTATGGCTTGAATCGGGTGTTGCGTGAGGAGATAAAACAGCGTCAGGCAAAGCAGCAACAGCTCAGGGAGTTCAAAGCCCCCGTGCGTATTATTTTTGGTCAGCAAGATCCGTATATGAACGAGGGTGTTGCCAGGGCATTTGACGCGCTGTTCCCGCATTCAGAGCTGTTTATGATTCAGCAGGCAGGTCATTTTGTGCAAATTGATCAGCCTGAACAGGTTGCCAATTTAATGCGTTATTTCCCAACATCCAATAAACATTCAGCGAGGAAAAAATGAAAACAGAACCGAAACCCGTCACATTAATTACCGGAGGCTCAAAAGGCATTGGGCTGGCAATCGCGCAAGAGTTCGCACGCCATGGTCACGACTTGCTGCTGGTGGCACGTCATACCGAGGATTTGCAGCAAGCAGCAAGGCAAATTCAGCAAAACAGTGATGTTGAAGTGCATACCATTGCCCTTGACCTGAGCAAAACAGGGGCAGCAGAAACATTCTTTGAGCAGGTGCAGCAAAAGCACTGGCAGGTTGATATTCTGGTCAATAATGCAGGAATCGGCATGGTAGGAAAATTTGCAACGGCAGAGTACAGCGACCTGACAACCATGTTGCGTCTGAATGTACTGGCATTAAGTCAGTTGACCCACCTGTTCGTACAACCCATGTTGCAGCGTGGCAAGGGACGGATACTCAATATCGCCTCAGTGGCAGCTTATTTTGCAGCAGCACCCAACTGGGCAGCCTATGTTGCCAGTAAA
>WFWY01000128.1 GCA_015490895.1 Thiotrichaceae bacterium
GTATAGGTACCCGTATTTACTGATATATTGGTCCCGGTTTGGTTTGATAGCAGGGATTTAGAGCCGTCCAGTACACCCGGAGTGTCCCAATTATAAAAAACAATACCACTATTTAAATAATGAAACTACAAATGATGAATCGGTACCCGTTGCCAAAACAGCAACGAGGAGCAACTTTTGTATCATGGCTGGTAGCAGCCGCTATTTTTATTTTTCTGGCGATTACCGGGATAAAACTGGCTCCTGTATATATAGAATATTATACTATCAAGGGTATGGTTGATGAGTTTGCCCGCAAGCCAGAAACAAAAAGAGCCAACAAGCGCATGTTACGCAGTGCGATAGACAAGCGTTTGAATATCAACTCTCTGGATAAGCACTTATCGGCCAAAAATTTTCAGATTGAAAATATCGGCGGTAGCAAACGTCGTCAAATTAGGGTTCAATACGAGGTGCGGAAACCCTGGTTTGCAAACCTCGACTTTATAGCAACCTTCGATTACAACAAAGAGATCGGTATTGACTAAACTTACCCAACTTCTTGATCATCAATTTATGGGCACAGATAATTTTGTGCGTGCTATTACCCATCGAAGTGCAGCCGGGAAACATAACGAACGCCTGGAGTTTCTGGGTGATAGTGTATTGGGTGTTGTGATTACCAACCAACTATACCAGTCTTTGCCTGATGCCAGCGAGGGCTACTTGAGTCGTTTGCGAGCATCGCTTGTCAATGCAGAGACACTGGCTGCTATCGCCAGAGAAATCTCCCTGGGGGATTTCTTAAAACTGGGGCCGGGAGAGCTTCGTTCCGGTGGGCATCGTCGCAACTCCATTTTGGCGGATGCTTTGGAAGCTGTGATAGCCAGTGTCTTTCTGGAGCAAGGGATGCCGGCAGCAGAGAACTTCATTCTCAGGATCTATGCTGAGCGGCTGAATATCAAGCTTTTGCCCAGTGAACATAACTTAAAAGATCCAAAAAGCCGGTTGCAGGAACTGTTGCAAACCAATGGACATGCCATTCCGCAATATCAGTTACTGGCAGTAAGTGGTGAGGCACACCAGCAGGAATTCAAGGCGGAATGTTATATTGAAAGCCTGGGTGTTCGCACACAGGGTATTGCCCGCAGTCGTCGCAAAGCTGAGCAGGCCGCTGCCGAGCTTGCCTATGAAAAGGTTAACCTGTGACGACTCAATATTGTGGCCATGTACCTATTGTGGGTCATCCTAATGTCGGGAAATCCACGTTGCTTAATCTACTGGTCGGTTATAAGCTTTCTGCTATTGCCAACAAGCCCCAAACGACCCGTACTAACTTGCGTGGTATTGTCACAGGAAAGCAGCGCCTGAAAGTGCGGGGTCAGGAAAAAGATATTCACTACCAGCTCATTATTACGGATACTCCAGGAATTCATCAGCGTTCAGGCAATGCACTGAATCAAGTGTTAAACAAAGAAGCGGTTGCCTCACTGGAGCAGGCTGATGCGGTGGTGATGATGGTCGAAGCGGGGAAATGGACAGGGGAAGATGATCTTGTATTATTACGCCTGAGCGAGGTTACCTGTCCGGTCTTTCTGCTGGTGAACAAAATAGATAACATCAAACCCAGGGAGAAGCTATTGGCTTATCTCCAGGAAGCCTCCTCCAAACGTGACTTTGAGGCTATATTCCCTGTTTCTGCGACCAGAAAAATCAATACAGACGCGGTGTTACAAGGGCTTATCCCCTGTTTGCCAGAGAGTGAATTTATTTACCCGGAAGACTATATTACTGATCAGCCTGTAAAGGCAATTTGCAGTGAACTTATTCGTGAGCAACTGGTTTTATACTTGCATCAGGAGATTCCCTACACCACGGCTGTTGATATTGAGAAGTTTGAGGAGTCAGAAAAACTTACCACGATTCACGCGACGATCTGGGTGGGCAAGAAAGGGCAAAAAGGGATTGTTATTGGCAAAAAAGGGGAAACCCTGAAACGCATTGGCAGCTCGGCACGGATTGCCCTGGAAGACTTTCTTGATCAAAAGGTGATGCTAAAACTCTGGGTTAAGGTCGAGGAGAACTGGCAGAACAATCCCAAACACCTAAGTGACCTGGGGATTGTCTCCCGTTAATCTTTGAAACACCCCCTGAAAAAAATGATAGTGAGACAGGATACCACGTCCTGATGGATACAGGCTTCATTTTAAATCGCCGACCCTTCCGTGATAATAGTCTGCTAGTAGATTTATTTACCCGTGAAGCCGGGCGCATAACGTGTGTTGCCCGTGTTGCCAGAAAGCGTGGAAAAATCATGCAGGGTACGCTGGAGCCTTTTCGTCAGTTACGCCTGGACTGGAGAGGGCGCGGAGAAGTGCTAACCCTGATCCTGGCAGAGGAGCAATCCCGTTATCGTATTCCTGTGACAGAACTCTGTCATGCCCTATATTTTAATGAATTATTGCTCAAGCTGATTCCAGCACGGGCACCTGCCGAAGAGGTTTTTGACTGTTATCAGCAGGCTTTGTACCAGCTGGCGACTGTCCCCGGTTCACTCATGTACAGTGAGCTGGCATTACTTGACTCACTGGGTTATACGCTTAACCATGTGGACGGGATACAGCAGCAGGCACGTTATCTTTATTCGCTGGATACCGGTTTCGTGATCAGCCAGTCCAGCACTTTTCGGGACGGTGTATCAATTTCTGGCAATGTGTTAATAAAGCTGAATCAACAGGGTACACTAAACTCCAGTGAACAACAGGAATTACGTCGCTTTCTGGACAGGTTGATAGATCGCCTGTTACATGGCAGAAAGCTGAAATCAAGGAAACTCGCTTTTGGATACTAATTCTCACCAGACCCGGCAAACTCAAGATTTGTTATTAGGGTTTAATATCGACCATATCATCAATATTCGCCAGGCACGGTTGACACCGTACCCGGATCTACTGGAAACCCTGCGAGCTGTTGAAGCGGCTGGTGCGGATGCCATTACCCTGCATTTACGGGAAGATCGGCGGCATATTCAGGATGAAGACGTGCGACTGGTGCGTCAGCATTGTACTACGCGCATGAACCTGGAAATGGCCGCTACAGAAGAAATGACGCGTATTGCCAGTGAAATACTTCCGGATGATTGCTGTATTGTGCCTGAAAAACGCGAAGAACTGACAACTGAGGGAGGGCTGGATGTGATAGGGCAGTTTGACCGTATCCACACGGCTACCCGCATATTACATCAGCAGGGAATTAAGGTGTCGCTATTTATAGAGCCTAATATTGAACATATTCGCCGAGTACCGGATATTGGTGCGCCTGTCATAGAACTGCACACAGGTACCTATGCAAACCTGCAAGGTACAGCCCGGCAGCGTGAGCTGGAACGGCTCCAGCAAGCAACAGACTTTGCTGATGAGTTAGGCCTCCAGGTCAATGCGGGACATGGTCTGGATAACAAAAATACTCCAGATATTGCTGCAATGGTGAAAATAAGGGAGCTTAATATTGGCCATTATCTGGTCGCTCGATCCGTGTTTGTTGGTATCGAGCAAGCGGTTAGAGAAATGAAACAGTTGATGGCAGAGGCACGTAGGTGAGAATTATTGGCATTGGTACCGATATTGTTCAACTGTCCCGTATCCGATCCTTGTTGCAAAAGCACGGTAGCCGTTTTGCGAAGCGTATCCTGCACAAGAATGAGTTGACGTTTTATGCAGCACATACGCAACCCGAGAGTTACCTGGCCAAGCGTTTTGCAGCCAAAGAAGCCGTTGCCAAGGCATTGGGAACAGGCATCGGGCACTCTGTCCGCCTGACCGAAATAGAAACAAGTAATGATCAGCGGGGCAAGCCTTTGCTGCTTTTTCATGGGGGCACCTGTGAATTTACAAAACAGCAAGGTGTCCAGGAAAGCTTTATCAGTCTTTCGGATGAGCGTGATTATGCGATTGCCTACGTCATTCTGACAGGAGAAGACAAGCCGCGATGACGAAAAAAGATGACCACCATTACCCAACGATAGAAACCACGATTGGTAATACACCACTGGTACAGCTGCAACGCTTGCCCGGCAATACCAGCAACACGGTGCTCGTTAAACTGGAAGGCAACAACCCTGCGGGTTCAGTCAAGGATCGTCCGGCTTTAAGCATGATCAAGTTGGCAGAACAGCGAGGCGAGATCCAGCCCGGTGATACCCTGCTGGAGGCAACCAGTGGCAATACCGGTATTGCACTGGCCATGGCGGCAGCTATTAAGGGCTACCCTCTTATTCTGATCATGCCGGATACCATGAGTGCAGAGCGCCGGGCTTCCATGAAAGCCTACGGCGCTGAACTGATTCTGGTGTCCGGGGAAGAGGGCATGGAAGGTGCCCGTGATCTTGCAGAGCAGATGGCGGCGCGGGGAGAGGGGATTTTGCTGGATCAGTTTGCCAATGCAGACAACCCCCAGGCACACTATTTGACAACCGGCCCGGAAATCTGGCAGCAGACGGCAGGCCAAATCACCCATTTTGTGAGTGCCATGGGGACAACAGGAACAATTATGGGTACAGCCCGCTACCTGAAGGAACAAAATAGCGCGATTGAGATTATTGGTGTGCAACCTGAAAGTGATGCAGAAAGCATACCGGGGATTCGCCGCTGGCCCTCAGCCTACTTGCCCGGTATATTTGATGCCAGCCGGGTTGACAGGGAAATCGACATTACCCAGCATGAAGCCGAAACAACGATGCGTGAACTGGCCAGGCAGGAAGGTATCTTTTGTGGTGTCTCATCCGGTGGTGCGGTTGCGGCAGCATTAACGCTATCAGCCAGCATTAAACATGCAACCATTGTTGCCATTATTTGTGACCGGGGGGATCGTTATATTTCAACAGGGGTTTTCCCAGCATGAATGTTCTGATATTTGCGATACATACGATTCCTGATACTGAAACCGGTAGCCGAAAATACCAGTTGGAAGGTCTGGATGAAAAAAACGCCATCAAGGCCATGTTGCATTTACAGCAACAGTCTGGTCGATCGGAGTTGCCGCATTATATGCAACGGATCGTGGCTATTTCGACCATTTTTCGCGGGCACGGTGTTACTCTCGAGATCAATAGCCTGGGTGAAGGGCGCTCTGAAAAGCAGTTGCTCGCCCAGTTTTTCAAAACACTCAACAGAAACAATCTTCCCAGATTTGTTTCCTGGAATGGCCTTGAAAAGGATGTTCCGGTTTTGATGTACCGTTGCCTCAAGCATGAAATCCCCTTGTCGCTGTTACTACAGACTCCTTTGCTCTCCCTGAGGCAGGAACTGGGATATGGTCAGCAGGTTGCCTGTACGTCACAGCAGAATATCATGCATTTACTGGGGCTGGAATCATCACCTGCCCTGATGCCGCAGGATATACAAGCATTGTGGCAGCAAGAAAACATGGTAGCTATTCAGGCGAGTTGCACCTGGCGGGCACTTGATACCTACCGAATCTTTTTGCGCTATCAGTATATAACGGATGCAATAACATGGCAGCACTATGAGCGCGAAATGCACCATATCGACAGGCTGGTGGCACAGCGTCTGGGAGGCTATGGGGATAGTACGAAAAAGGCAGACCGGAATCCGTGACTTTACTATGGCGCAATGAAGTTACGGACTCCGGCCAGATTTAAGCCTAAAAAACCAGATTATTGATAGAAATCAATTTTTTTATTCTGTACAGTTAGGGCGTTTGTATATTTGTCCCTTTTTCTTATCACTTCCAAGGATATCAATGAACTTAGAAAGCGCGCTAGGCATAGGAGATAACGCCGACATTTCAGAGAAACATCGTAAAAGAATCCAGTTATATATCAATTTGAAACTCGCCTCTACCGGGCAGCCTGTCAGTCATTCAGGTGATGACGAGTTTATGGCGACAGCCAATGATCTGTTAAAAAGTTACCGTGAAAAAAATCGCCTGTTGGCGGGGTATTTATGTCCGGTTGATCAACGGATTCAGAACTTTCTGGACGGTTACCTGGGGGATCTGGGAGAAAGTGTCCCACGTTTGCCCGGCAATAGCCTGATACTGGATCGTTATGCGGTGGCCAGGGAGCTTTCCCTGCCTTCCGGTAGTGATAAATTTGTATCTGATATTATTTCAAGCTATCGAATCCGGCAGGGCGTACTCCATAATCCGGTTAATGATCGTCGTACTACCAAAGGGTCTTTTCATATTGCAGAGGGTGGTTTGCCTGTTCCTGGTGACAAGAAAGCGGTGCCTCGCATAACATACTCGCGCCTGGTGAAAGCAGCGCTATCTCCACCGGAGAAACTCATGGAGTTACCGTTCACTGCGGATGAGCGTCAAAAGGCAAAAATGTTTGTATCGTTATTGCTGACGCCCGTGGTATGTCCTGCTGTTCCAGCTATTGATGTTGAGCAAAGGGAACCGGAAAAGCGCATGGAAATCCGTTTTTTTGCGCCGGGCAACCTGGTCAGCAACCTGGACTTCGTGGAAAGTATTTTTGGTAATGCTGGTAATCCCTATCTGGCCGAGCAGGATATGGCACTGAATGTGGATCAATGGACTGGGCATACAGGCTGCGTCATTCTGGCCCCTCATTTGGTTACCCTGAAAAAGAAAGCGCTGGGGTTGCCACATTATGACGATGCAACGCCCCGGCAACGTCGTGATGGCATGTGCTGGCAGTCAGAAGATGAACTTTATAACGATGGACAATCCTTCAAGATTACCGCTCGAAATGAGCAGGGTGTCATGGTGACGGTGCTGGCTGATAACTATTATGGCTATTGTAAAAAAGAAGTCAAAACCATGCTGAGCTATGCCACTAATCTGTATGGTCTGGCTGAAGAAGAACATGCCGGGGGAGCACTGGCATTTAGACGTCGTAACCATGGTATTGAGTTTGGGGTGGATAGCCGTACCCGAAGGTATCCGGAGAAGTATAACTTTGCTAATCTGGTTACCCAGTACGGGCATGTTATGGATATCCAGGCGGGGGGGTATGCGACGGACAAACGCTTTCCGGATATTGTTTATGTGCCACTGGATATTCGTATGGATTTGGAGAGCCAGTCCATACGCTGGCAACATGAAGGCTCAGAGACCTGTATCAAGTTACAGCCCGGTAAAATTTACATTCAGCCCAATGGCTATAAAGTTGAAATGGAGAAACATCCGGGTGCGCCTTCCTGGCGTATTATTGGTACGGCTGCGGAGGGGGTCTTTTGCCATAAGCCCTGTACAGTTTCGGGGGGTGGAAAATCCGAGATCTCTAAATCACTGAATGATGCGGTTATCTATGGATCCATTTATATCAATAACTTAAAGAGTGATCTTGATAAAGTAGAAGAGATATTTAACTATGATTATACTCACCGTTTCAAACCGGGCTTCGAGCATGAAGACAGGGACCCAACAAGAAAACCACTGAGCCCTGAACGCAGTCTGGGATCTGTCATCAAGCTGCTGACTCCCTCGACCAGCACTACTGATGAATACAATGCATGGCTCGCGGGTATTTCAGCACGTATATTATCCATTGCTTTTATTATCAAGCGCTTCTATCGCAGTGACTGGGGGGATAACTGGCGACAACACTTTTCCGTCGATGTGATTAATGGCAAGCCGGGGCACGCCCTGAAAATTCATGGCAGAAAACTGGTGGCTTCCTATCTGCGTGTCGGGCTGGACAAGGAAAATACCTGGCAGACTTTCAAAGTGCGACAGGATTTTATCGCCACTGAAAAAGTACAGATGGAAGATGATATTACGGCTTCTGTTGTGGTCAGTCGCGAACGGTTGCCGAATATCTCCCCACTGTCTGATAATCCCAGTGTCAAGCTGACTCAAAACTGTGAATACCGCCTCTTTCAGCGTCCGGATGAGGCAATACATCGGGGGTTTGACAAGCAAACCGAGTTTGATATGGCACAACCCGGCAATTTCATTGCAAATTATGAACCATTGATTGGCGATAAACTGACGGAAGAGGTTGAAGATATCGTGGAGTTCCAGAAATATACTGAACCCATGAAGCAACTGTTACAAGCTGCCTATGATAAGGGAGATCAGTATGTGGTATCGTCTGCCAGGCCTCGTAGGGTGAATGGCGAACCCAGCAAGAATCCGCGCTACTTACAGATACGGCCTGATTTGCAACAACCTATGCGAACCTATGCCGCTGAAATGGGTGCACGTTTACACCGGCAAGTTCCGGCGAATCAACCCTTGATTCAGCAGGTGAATGCGGTACTTACCGGACGGAGAAACAATCCGCCAGAGCCCGGTATCCGACCATTAGCGGTGTATAACCCGATTCATTATCAGGAACTCCCTGAACTTTTTATGGATTTTATTTGCAGTGTTACCGGAAAATCTCCTTCGACGACAGGAGCAGGGAGCGAAGGTGCGCTAACCAAAGGACCTTTTAACGCCCTGAGAGCAACGGCAGATCTGAATAATACACTGGTTTCTTTTATTATTTCAGGTTATGACGGGTTTTCCAGTGCAGCGGGGTACATCGGTGCTGATCTGAGAGTAGATCATGATATCAGTTTACTGATTCCCGAAATTTGGGCTCGTCTTAAGAATGAAGAGCGACAGGCAAGCTATCTCATTGAGCATGGTTATCTGGAGCCACTGGAAGATTTTGAACACAAGGGAAAAACCGTGCTGGCGAGCCGTTTGGGGTATCGAATCACTGAGCGCTTTGTTTCTGGCTTTATGGGCAAGATTTTTGATACGCCAGCGGTAGTGATTGATCAGGCCTTTTTGCAGCCAGAAACCCAGGATATGAATGTCTTCGTGGATGGTGTCAACAATATTGTAGAGGCGCAACAGAAAGTCGCACAGACGTATCTGGATGACGGCAGCATTAATGATGCCTGCCCACCCTTGAAGGCCTTATTAACCATCATGGCAACGGGTACTTATGAAGGCAAGGATGTCCACGATCCGAAAATACGCAAAATGTTTACCCGGGAGGCCATGCTGGCTTCCAACTGGTATCAGCAGCGGCTGTTAACCAAACAGCAACGTGATATCCGTTTATGGGAGAATAACTGTGCCTACCTGGAAACTTTCCTGGGTAAGCGAAGTCATGAAGACCTGGCACAAAGGTTAAACATCAAAAATCAGCTGGAAAAGGCGATTAAAAAACTGGCCTGGATTAAAAGCGATGATTACCTGAAGTGTCTACACGGTACTATTGGTGCAGATCCTTTGTCCGCTCCCAGTTGATAGGAATGTGGCGGAGTACTAACATCAACCAGTTTCAGATGTCGGTATACTGGAAGCTCGAATGGTAGGTTGGACTTTGTCACCGCCAACCTGCACATTAGCCTTCTAACAGGTTTTGCATCAAGATACAGGGTGCGGGTGTAATAAGTAGCGGATTGTCGGGAAAATTTGGGGAAAAAATCAAGGACTCCTATCATCTACCACTGAGCCTGGGTCTATCTCTATTGAATCTATTGACGGACGCATAATAATAAATGGGCGCACCTGTTCTGTGATTTATCTGGTTTTGTTTGTTGACCAGACCGCTAACAGGGCTGCCTGATAAAACGGGTGTTCTATGAGTGAATTTTTACTTTCTATTCTGGCGGGACTTTTTCTGGGGTTGTTAGTGTCGAATATTGCTTTCCATTATTTTCTTGGTAAAAAAATCAAGAAAGCCTGTTTGCGGGCAAATATCGAGCTATATCATGAGTTATTGTTAAAAAAACAGAATAAAACTTTTCAATATAGTCCTGCTATACGTAATGTGATTAACCGGGTGCATGCTGCCTTGTTGGTCATGCATCAGCATCAACTTTTGCAGGATAATGATGAAACCAGGTAGCTCCGTTAGTCGTAATTGCTGTATTTTTACCCATCTGCTTGTTAAGGTTCAATACGGATTCAGAAAAATAACGTAACTGCTCAGGGTGCCCTTTCTTGTATTCAAGAGTAAGGCGAAAGCGAGCAGTTTATAAGTGTAAATGAACACGCTCAAAAAGCTACCGTGTCCTGCTCTCGATCCTTATCTGCGTTCCTGTAGGTGACGCAGCGATTGGAAAAGATAGCGGGTAAGCCGGACAATTACAAAAACAACATTCATTAACAGGGGCATTATAATGAATATTAAAGAGTCACTCCTATATGGCTTTTGCCTGTCTATTCTTTTTTTCAATACAGCACTCTCTGAACCAGTGCCGATGGTGAGTGAAAAGGAGCAGTACTCAACTCAGGCGGCATTGGGGCAGCTTTACTTTGAGAAAGCCAGTGACTTAATCCAGCAAAAAGAAGTGATGAAAAGTATTGCCTGGCTAGAAAAAGCAGCTCAACGGGATCATGCAGAAGCATCCTATGTACTGGCCTCCTATTATGAGTTGGGAATCGTTGTTTTGCAGGATGAAGCCAGGGCTATAAAATGGTATCGACAAGCGGTGAAACAGGGTCATCGTGATGCACGTTTTAATCTGGCTTTATTGTTAATCAGGACGCATACCACTGCACAGGACTTACAACAAGCACGGACATTGATGAAAGTGTTGGCGGAGCAGGGTGACCGGGAAGCACAATACAGTCTTTCCCAGATGTATCAGCAATCCAGTGACAGGGTCGCGGTAGATCTGGACGCAAGTATCTACTGGCTGAAACAGGCAGCGAAACAGGGGCACCCTTATGCTCAAAACAACCTGGGGCTACATTATCTGCAAGGTAAATGGCTGGAAAAAGACCCCTACAAGGCTTTTCGGTGGTTAAAACGGGCAGCTGAAAAGCAAGTTCCCCGGGCTCAGTTTAATCTGGCACTCATGCTGGAGCAGGGAAACGGAACCTCACAGGATATATCAAAGGCGCTCCACTGGTATCAAATGGCTGCCCAGGCAGGCCATGCTAATGCACAACATAATCTGGGGATTAAATATTTATTGGGTGAGGGGGTGGCTGTCGATGTACCAGGAGCACTCGTGCTCATTACACAGGCAGCCAGTCAACAACACGAAAACGCCCAGTATCTACTGGGCCGGCTTTATCAGGGAGGTTACGAAGGTGTTAACAGTGATAGCGGGCAGGCCATCAAGTGGCTAACATTATCGGCAAAACAGGGACATGCAGATGCACAATATCAGCTAGCCCTGTTATTATCACAGGATAAGGGCAAGCAGCTAGATGCGAAGTACTGGACGAAACAGGCAGCACTGGCGGGGCACAGAAAAGCACAAGGTTTGTTGGCGCAGCTTTAACGGCGGTGCTGTTTTAGGAGACTCTGATCAAGTCCCAGTCGTTTTCCTGAGGCTAAAATATCGCCATTTTTCCGCTATAAAAGTGACCAATAGCATGACTATTAGGGAGATTTTTAGGCAAAAAATGGGCGATTCTAGCTTCGAAAAACCGCTCACGACTTATTCAGAGCCTCCTTTAGGACAGCCTTTTTTATCTGCCTCCTTTCGTATAGCGGCCGTATTACATTTTCCATAGCATATATGTCGCAAGCGTGAGAAGACTCCTTCTGTTGTGCGCGAGATTCGCTATGAATGCAGACTGCAATTTGATTCATGTCGATCTCTATCAAGAAATACTTTTCATAGGTGATGACAGTGTTATGATGTGCTTCTTTCGAAAAGCCCTGATTCTTCGGTATGGCATGGCGTTAAATCGCGAAACGTTACTGAAGGATGCAGACTTATTGTGCTAACCAGGTTACTGTGAGAATAAAGCATGACGCGACTCTATAATTTTAGCGCCGGCCCGGCGATGTTACCACGGGATGTATTGAAACAGGCCCAGCAGGAGTTGCTGGACTGGAATGGCAGTGGGATGTCTGTCATGGAGATGAGTCACCGTGGAAAGGATTATATGTCAATTGCCGCTCAGGCAGAGGCGACTTTGCGTGAAGTCATGGCAATACCGGATAATTATAAGGTATTATTTTTACAAGGCGGGGCGAGCAGTCAGTTTGCCATGATTCCCATGAATTTATTGGGTTCTGGCAAGACGGAGGCAGATTACGTCAACACGGGAGCCTGGTCCAAAAAAGCCATCGCTGAAGCGAAACGCTATGCAGATGTTAATATCGTGGCTTCCTCCGAGGAGAGTCGTTTTACCACGATCCCCGCTTTTGATGAATGGCGACTTAATCGTAATGCTGCCTATGTTCATTACACACCGAACGAGACGATTGGTGGTGTTGAGTTTGACTGGATCCCTGAGGTGGGTGACGTACCACTGGTGGCTGATATGTCGTCTACTATTTTATCCAGGCCGATTGATGTCTCCAGGTTTGGGTTAATTTATGCCGGTGCCCAAAAAAATATTGGCCCTGCAGGGTTGACACTTGTCATTATCCGGGAAGATCTTATCGGTGAGTGTTTACCCGGCACCCCTACCATGTTTAGTTATGCCACACATGCCAACAATGGCTCTATGTATAATACACCGCCAACTTATGGTTGGTATCTCGCAGGTCTGGTTTTTCAGTGGATAAAGACCCAGGGAGGGTTGTCTGCTATGGCAAAAATTAATGAGCGCAAAGCACAAAAACTCTATTCAGCGATTGATAACTCCTCTTTCTATCATAGTCCGGTTGATGTGAAATGTCGCTCCTGGATGAATATTCCATTCACTCTGGAAAACCCTGACCAGGATGCAGCGTTTCTGGCTCAGGCCGCCGCACGGGGACTGGTAACCCTCAAGGGGCACCGTTCAGTAGGAGGGATGCGTGCCAGTATTTACAATGCTATGCCAGAAGAAGGTGTTGATGCCCTGGTTCATTTCATGCAGGAGTTTGAAGTGGCGACTTCGGCTGCGTAGGAGCTTGTCTGAGTATCAAGAAGCTACTGCAAACCGTATAAGCATCATAACCTGAGATTATTGGGCATTGATCAGAGTCTCCTAAGGAGCCTCTGATTAAGTCCGGTCGAATTTTCTGTGAGATGAAATTCGTCAGTTTTTTGATAGAAACGTTAGCAATAGTCATTCTATTGGTCACTTTTATAGCGAAAAAATGGCGATATTTCAGCCTCAGGAAAACGATTGGGACTTGATCAGAGTCTCCTTAAATAGCGATGGCTATTCACCTCTTCCAGTCACTTTAGATTATGCTACGTCTGTGATTTTCGTTATGCTCCCTATTCCTGGATAGCCTCCTGCACCATTACTTTATTGAAAAAAGGATTTATGATGTCATATAAAATACTTATTTTGAATAATATTTCGGAAAAAGGGTTGTCTTTGCTCCCTCCAGATCGTTATAGCTTCAGTGAGGAGGTGGCGGATCCGGATGCCATTTTACTGCGTTCCTGCAACATGCATGATATGGAGATTGCCGACGCATTACTGGCTGTAGGTCGAGCCGGAGCAGGTACGAATCTGTCTCTTATACACATC
>WFWY01000129.1 GCA_015490895.1 Thiotrichaceae bacterium
GAAAAGTTAGCAATAGTCATTCTATTGGTCACTTTTATAGTGAAAAAATGGCGATATTCCAGCCTCAGGAAAACGATTGGGGCTTGATCAGAGTCTCCTTAATTAATGGGAGGAAGGTAGTTTCTTTTTTGTCGTGTTTTGCTCGCTCTCAATTAACTGCACCGGGGTATCAGCAGAAAGTCTCTGCTGATTTGCCACTCTATGCCCACGATACCAGTAACCCGCCAGTGCCCCTCCGGAAGTCGTGATCAGCAACAAACCCATGGTTAAAAACTGAGTTACCAGCAGTAAGGCTCCCAGGCCAACCGCACCGGAAAGAATGGCACCTACTTTAAAATTAGCTTTAGCATGTGTCATTCTGGTATCTCTGACAACTTCCTTGTGTGCCTGTTTGATAACCCGGTTTTTCGCACGTTCGGCATTGACTTTTAAATATTCCCGTTCCCGGGCAAAACCTTCTTTGGCCTTTAACAACTGATCTTTACGCAGATGGTGTGCTAACGAAGAAAACCAGAATGCAGCAACAAAACCGATAAACACCAGAGGAACGACCAGGCGCAGCAAACCCACACCACGCAGGTCAGAAGGTGCCAGCAAGACCATTACCACCGTTGCAAGCTGTACCAGAAAAATGCCAAACAGGTATTTAAGCATTGTTAAAGTGGTTACAGATCCCTGTGCTGACCATCACAAAAGGGGGCTTTATTCGTATGCTTGCAACCACATAAGCCGTATTTCTTCTTTTCGGTGACGGTCAGTTCTACGGGGCTAAAATCTGTCCCCTGATGTGAGCCATCACAAAATGGCTGGTTTTCAGAACGCCCACACGAGCACCAATAATAGGTTCCCTCGTCTAGTTCAATGACGTAAGGGCCTTTTTTTGCAACAACTGCTCCAGTCATGGTTTAAATTCCCTGATTGACTAAAAAAATTGATGGTAGCAACAACCCTGCCTGAGCGCAAAATCCTGATGCGTTGGGGGCCTCACTACGACTAATATCCTAATTAATAAATCGTTATGAACTATTTAATTCATTTTACATATCAATTAGCAACTCCTAATATACGCCCAGGCTCAGGTAACCCCTGATAACAGCCTTCATTCATCACTCTCAGGAGATTAAACATGGAACACGAAACAACACAACAGCCTGCTTTCCCACAACTAAATAAACCAGCTCCAGCCTTCAATGCACCAACAACTCATGGTAATAAAACACTGGAAGACTACAAAGGTCGCTGGCTGGTTTTATTCTCGCACCCTGCAGATTTCACACCGGTATGTACAACAGAATTTATGGCATTTGCCAAAAAACATGACGCCTTTCAGGCGCTAAACTGTGATCTTTTGGGTCTGTCCATTGATAGCCACTATTCACATATCGCATGGGTACGCAATATCAAGGAAAAGTTTGGTGTGGATATCCCCTTCCCGATCATTGCTGATCTGTCAATGGAAGTTGCCAGATCTTACGGCATGATTCAGCCCGGTGCGAGCGACACCTCAGCTGTTCGTGCAACGTTCATTATTGATGATAAGGGAATCTTGCGAGCCATGGTCTACTACCCCATGACTAACGGCCGCTCAGTCGATGAGTTTGTCAGGCTGGTCACGGCGTTACAAGCCAGCGATGCAAATGGTATAGCAACACCTGAAAACTGGGCACCGGGTGACAAAGTCATTGTTCCTCCCCCTGCAACCGCTGCCGATGCAGATAAGCGTGTTCAGGAAGGATACGAATGTACGGACTGGTATTTCTGCAAGAAAAGTCTGTAACATCAGCCTCACAGTTGAGACTGTCAACCCGCTACTAAAAAAAGCCCGAGCAATTCGGGCTTTTTTATGAAACCGGGAAAGCAACATCCCGTATCCGTTCAAGACTAAAGAGCATCGTTTAAATGTAGGTGTATAAGCATAAGCTCCTCACCTGTATCTCTGCAGGCGACGCAGAAATGATATAAATCAAGGAGACTCTGATCAAGTCCCAATCGTTTTCCTGAGGCTGAAATATCGCCATTTTTCGCTATAAAAGTGACCCATAGAATGACTATTGATAACTTTTCTATCAAAAAACTGACGAATTTCATCTCACAGGAAATTTGACCGGACTTAATCAGGGCTTCCTTGAAGGTAAACGGAGTAGCTACAAAAAATCAATGTAGATCAATTTATTCCTGTCAAGAAGCGTCTATACTTAACTTATCCCTGTATAACACCCCGAAGGAGGCAAACGATGATGCTATTACTTGGGCACCTGCCTACCACCAGTGAAAATGATATTCGGGAGCTACTCTCCAAGTTCTCTACTGTTTCTGAGGTGCAGTTTCTGGGTGATAAAAATGATACAAAACCACGGCACCCTTCTGATTATGAATGTATCGTCAAAATGGATATCTCAAACCCCGCTGTTGGCAACATCATCGCTAATAAAATCAATCACTTGTGCTGGAGAGGAAGTAGTATTAATGCACATATGCTTGTTTTTTAGACCGCTGTGCAAGATAAGAGCCTGTCAAAAAACCTGATATCCAGCTCACATTCTCCTTTCAGCAACAGAGAGTTAAAATAAGTTATTGACAAGACTTGGAATATTCCTATATTTTAAAGCCTGATATCTCCCGGCAGTACCGTTCAATGCTCCTTCATGTTTACCTGCAAAGCAGCAATAGTACAGGAAGTGGGGCTTTAGCCCTGCAAACAGGGAGTTAGGGGCTTGTCCTGGGAGGCTGTCCAAAACGCGAAAATATACACTATCAATCAACATGTAGCGGTTTATTTTTACCCATAACTAATACGCCATGTAGTGGTTCTGGTTTTTAGCTACCTATTCTCGCACAGCCTCCTGGAAACAAGCACTGGCAGAGCCAACCCCCTTCCCGGTAGCATTGAACAGCCTGCACCAACCAACTCTCTCTACTAATGATAAAAACACACCAAAGGAATTTATCATCATGCCTAGTCATCCACAGCAAGTTCAATTAGATCGCATTCAGGAGAAAAAAACACTGTATGTCAAACGTGTAGAAGATGCACGAGAAAAGAACCGGCCAGATATTGAAAAGATATGGCTTGATGAAATAAAAGTGCTCGATGAGGAATATAACATCTTAATGGCACAACAAAGTCAACCTGCGGCTGCGACTGAGGCTTCTTCTTCCTCCGCCACCAGCTCACCCCCTCCCAACACAGAACACGTCAAACGCGAATTGCGACAACTGGAGAACCAGATTCAATACATCGAACGAAAAATCGGCATCCACAAGGAACGGAATGAGTGGGTCGCGGTACGCAAACAAACCACCCTGCTGGAAGAGCTCAAATCCAGAAAAAAGCAACTATCCACCCAAACCAGCACACGTCTATCACCTCCCGCTCCTACCTCCCCCCCTCAGCTCACAACACAGCAACAAAAGCAACTGGAAGACATCGACCGCCAAATTGCCCAGGCGAATAAAATGATTGCAGAATATGAAAAATATCGTTCTCCAAAAGCACAACAATGGATTGGAAAAAAATACCAGCTACAGGCACAGCGTAACCAGCTACTGGGGAGTAGCCCGGCGACTACCTCCACCGCCACGCCACCACCGCTGCCAACACAGCCGTCACAACCTCAAGCAGGCAGACCTTCCCCCGTTCCTGCAGACGTTGTCACTACAGCCATCGAGACCAACAAGCAAATACGTGTGATTGATCTGGAAATCGCCCATGCGGACAAAATGATCAAGGAATACCAACGCTACAATTCACCCAAAGCGACCCAGTGGATACAACGCAAAAATGAACTACTGGCACGTAGATCCCGCATTACCGGGCAGGGTTACATTCCGCAGGGGACGGCTTCTTCGCAGGATCCGGATGTCAAAAAACGTCTCTCTATTATTACCCTGGAACTGGCTCATGCCGAAAAAATGATACGGGAGTATCAAAAATATAACTCCCCCAAGGCTAATGAGTGGATCGACAAAAAGCAGGATCTGCTGGCAGAACGACAACAACTCGAAGGCACAAAACCAGTTGCCGAGTCTGACAACACCTCCCCAACGACTGCAACACCTGCGACTAGCCGGGAAGCGATCAAGGCGCAGATTAGCCAACTCAACCGGCAGGCCAAAGAAGCCGACACTCAGATGCGTAACGCCCTGAAACGCGGCGATCATCAACAGGCCAACCGGTTGCTGCAACAACGCAACCAATATAATGACCAGGTGAAGCAACTCACCGCCCAACTCAGTGGAGCCGGCTCTACCACACCAGCACCCGCGACACCCGTATCACCCTCAACACCTTCCAGGCCCACGCCTGCACAACCAGACCCCGCCCCTGCCGGAACAAGTCAACAAACTGCGCCTGGCAAGGCCAGTGAACTGGAAAAATCCATTGCCTATCAATATCTGAATACGCGTAACTATACCGACGAGCATGCCTATAAGGATATAATCAACCAACTCCTCAAGAAATCTCGCTATCAAAACCTGATACCTGCCAGGGAAACTCTTTACGATATTACCCACCCATCAAAGCTCCCTCCTGCGGGAACCCGCATCGCGACTCCCTTTATCCGCGATTGTTTCAAAATCAAGATATCGGATATCCGGCTAGAAGATTATACGATTATAGATACCATTTTTGACACAAGCTTCCCGGAAGACTTTGATCGTATGGTTGACCGTATCAACCCCCACCTGGCACCTGCTCCGGCGCTGAAATACTATCAATACCTGGCGCACCGGGATGCCATACAACTGATTCCATCTGATCGCAGCATTAGCAAATATAACAGTCAGTTTGCCGGAGCAAAGCTACAGAACCTGATGATTAAAAATATTACGATTCGCTCAAGAGGATCATTGCAAGGTCTGTTCGCCAGTGATGGTGCCTTTGAAAACATCCATATGAAAAATATCAAGGTAGAAACCGGAAGCGCCCATCAAATTGCTATTCTTGGCTTGCTCTCCGGTACCCTGGACTTGTCAACCCGTACCGGCAGCCCCATGAAAGTCACCCTGTTACCCTTGCGCCTGGCTGGTGGTAATAATATTTACATTAACAGCTTTTCCCGTAACTCGTCCTATCAATATGGTAAAGTAAGCGCAGGCCAGTCAAATGCCGTCATTGCAGATAACCGCCAAAGCATGACCAAGCGTGGCACCTACTACAAGGACTTTAATATGGATGACTTTTTCGCTGCACTGCGCCGTGCAGACTCCAAGATACCGCTACTGGAGCGTATCAAGGTTGCCGCAAAAGCATCCGGCACACTCGCCAGAGTCATCTAACCCAGATTTTATCAGGCACAGGAAGGCGTTATGCGTAGATCAACTGTTTCATTCTCCTTATCTCACTCTCTACAGCGAGTGTTAGCCACTACCGCAATAGTGCTCACATCATTTATACCCTCCACCCTACAGGCAGCGGATGCCGAATATTGTATGCAATATGCACGTGATCTTATTAGTATCCCGCAAGCCGCTGAAGAAACACCCCAAACCTGCCAGAAAGATCAGCCATACTGGAACACAGACAAGTCATCCCATATCAAGGCCTGTCTTTCCATGAGTACAGCAGATGCCGAAAAGAAGCGCTACAGCCATAACAAGCTTGTCAACCTTTGCAACGACACTTATAAAATCATTATGCTGGATCGTCAGCACGTTGCCACCCTGCCCCTCAGCAACAACGAAGCACGTGAATTGCAACCGGCTCCCGACACGATTAAACAGGCGCTTTTTTCCAGCAACCTGCAAAATCCTTTTGCCAAGCTCTATGCTCCTGTACAACAAGCCTTGCAGACAAAAGCGCTTTCTCAGTGTACGTTTCTCAGCTTGCCGGTTAATCTGGATCTGAACACAGAAACACGGGAATGGGTGGTCACAGTGGATGCAGCCTGCCTGACAAAAGCCACGGGTATCACCGCTACCTCGCCCCATGTCTGGATTATTCAACAACAGCCCCCGCCAGAAGGAGATAGTAAGCAGCCCATCTACAGAGTGCTGTTTGAGGGACAGCATCACACACTCACCCTGCACTACAGTGAATATAACCACTATCGAAACATCACCATTAGCACGGCACTGAGCAAACAGGAAGAAACTAACAAGCGTTGTGGTTCTATCATTGCTGACTGGCATTATGTGGATGGGCGTTATTTACCCTTTAACGGCAAGGCAGACGAACAGGGGGATTGCCTGCCCGAATATACCCTGCCTGATTACCTCCAAGGTGCCAATACCTTTGAGCTTGCAGAAGGTGAGTGGCAAAAAGGCATGGAAGAAGAAGAAGAAAAACGAATGGCTCTGTTTGCACCCTACAAAGAAGCACTGCAAGCGTATATTCCGGAATGGATCAAGCGTATGGAAGAAAAAATCCCGGCTAACCCTGACACCCGCCTGAGTACTCAAAACCAGGGCGGAACAGATACACACACTGGCGAAACGCAACAACTGAATCATAGTGCCGACAGCGGTAAAAGCTTTATGGAGAATGTACGCAGCTTTTTGGGACTGGAATAAACGCGTATAACACTCACATTTCCTGTTTCAGGCAGCCTTCTGGCGCACGACCGTTGCCAGCCGCTGTTTCTCTCGCCGTTCTTTCCAGCCTACACCCAACAAATACAGCGCAGGAATCGTAAACAGCGACAACAGTGTAGAAAAACCCACACCCCATACGATTGCCGTTGCTACCGGCCCCCAGATCAATGAATGCCCACCCAGCCCCATTG
>WFWY01000130.1 GCA_015490895.1 Thiotrichaceae bacterium
GTATTTATTAACAGATTATTAATATTTATTATTTAGGCGTCACTTTTATTGGGTCTATGAAATAATAATGTATTAGAGTAAAGGATGAGTATTTTTTTGTCAGAAACCAGGGTCAGAGGGTGTGTTGTACAGGCTAATAATGTTTTGCTGTTTAAAATGAACGGGCAGGGCAATCGGGAATATGATGTAACGATAATGGGGTTGGGTCGGGCGGTTGTCGTTAACCCTCAATATCCGTTGCTGGAATTGAGGGTTAAAAGAAAGGACGGTTTTTATTTTATCAGAAGGCTTTCCAGATCGCCTTTTTTCGCAAATTCTTCAACCCATTTCGGCTTTCTGCCACGTCCTGTCCATGTTTGTTCAGGGTCTTTGGGGTTACGATATTTGGGCGGTACTTTTGTTTTGGGCCGCCCTGTTTTTAATCCTGGGAATATATCAGAAGGTGTATAACCACTGTCCTTAATCATTTTCTTTACTTGTCGGCGAACTGTTTTCAGTTCCGTTTTCTTGCGTGATTCGATTTGCTTTTCAGCTTTTTCAAGAATCTCTTGCAATTCTTTTACAGAGAGTTTTTCCAGGTTTACTTTAGCCATTATATTGTTCCGCTCAGTTTTACATGTTAAAAAAAGAAGAGCATTCTATATAAAGCATGCTCGCTGTCAAGTATATACTAAGAAATATTATTTTTCATATTGGTGTTTTTCGGGTGTAATTTTTTAATCAAACTATAATCACCTGCCTTTACCATAATATAAGAAAACCTGACACAAAGTACAGGTTTATAATATTCACTAAACATGATGAATGAGAGTAAGTTATGTATTATGGTGGTGAGATAAACAGAAAGTCTTGAATCTGTTCCTGGAGGATTTTTAAGGAAGTTCTGATCAAGCCTGAGCGGAATTTCTGAGAGATAGCATTTACTCCGTTTTTTGCCCTGAACTGATACAAAAAGAGGTAAGCTGGGTAGTTACAGTGAATCATGACTTTAAATTAGCCGGAGTACCTATGTTGACCGCGATGACAAAAGATCCGTACCGGGTCATTGATAAAAACCTGGATATTTCCAGTTTGCCCACCTATCCGGTGGATGCCGAGTTATCTGGCAGTTTTTTTAAATCAGAGCTCAAGAAATATACGAAGGAGCTGGGTGAGTTGCAGCACCAGTTATTTGCAGAAGATCGCCAGTCATTACTGGTTATTTTTCAGGCAATGGACGCAGCAGGAAAAGACAGTACCATCCGTGCTGTTATGCGTGGTGTGAATCCGGCGGGATGTGAGGTGTATTCCTTCAAGAAACCCAGTTCCCGGGAACTGGATCATGATTTTCTCTGGCGTACAACCCGATCCATGCCGGAAAGAGGACGTATTGGTGTTTTTAACCGCAGCTATTACGAAGAAACTCTGGTAGTGCGGGTACATACTGACTATCTGAAAGCGCAACGGTTGCCTGCTTTGCCGGATGATCTTGAACACTTATGGCAAGAGCGTTTCGAATCCATTAATGACCTGGAAAGACATATGACGCGAAACGGCACAACGATTGTAAAGTTCTGGTTGAATGTGTCCAAAGATGAACAAAAAAGACGCTTTTTGTCCCGTCTTGATGAGCCACACAAGCACTGGAAGTTTTCTGCGGCCGATGTTAAGGAAAGAGCGTACTGGGATGATTATATGCATGCCTATCAGGAAATGTTGCGTGCTACTTCGACCGGGTATGCTCCCTGGTACACTATCCCGGCTGATAACAAGAAATATATGCGGATGGTCGTTGCCAAAGTGATGGTTGAAACCTTGCGGAGGATGAATCCGCAATATCCAAAAGTGCAGGCAGCGGAGCGTGAGAAATTCGCTGCAATGCGCCAGCAACTTGAAACTGAGTCAATAGAGAGAAGCGCATGACACTACCCTGTCTGGAACTGGAGCCTGAAGGAGCAGCGACTACCAGTATTATCTGGCTGCATGGTTTGGGTGCGGATGGACATGATTTTGCACCCATCGTCCCGGAGTTAAAGCTGCCGGATGAACATGCGGTACGCTTTATTTTCCCGCATGCTCCTTCAATGCCGGTGACAATCAACGGGGGGCATGTGATGCCAGCCTGGTACGATATCCGGGAAATGTCGATAGAACGTGATGTTGATCTTGAAGGGCTAATGCGCTCTGCGATGGCAGTAAGTGCCTTGATTGACCGGGAAATTGCCAGAGGTATCGTGAGTGAGCGCATTCTTGTGGCTGGTTTCTCCCAGGGAGGCGCGGTTGCCTATCAGTGTGCCTTAACCTGCGAGAAACCCCTGATGGGATTACTGGCGCTGTCTACCTATTTTGCTACACAGGCAGCAATCACCCCCTCCGCTGCCAATCAGCAGATTCCCCTGTTTATTGCTCATGGAACGGATGATCCTGTTGTGCCTGAAGGACTGGGACGAAGGGCAAGAGACCAGCTCAGGGCGATGGGTTACCAGCCGGACTATAGAACCTATCCAGTGGCGCATGGTGTTTGTCAGGAAGAAATTATTGATATTGGACAATGGATACAGGCTTTGCTCAAAAAGCGGATTCACGGTTCGTAGTGTAGTCACAGGTTCAGGTACGGGCAAACATACAGGGACAAATATAAGGAGACTCTGATCAAGTCCCAATCGTTTTCCTGAGGCTAAAATATCGCCATTTTCCCGCTATATAAAAGTGACCAATAGAATGACTATTGCTAACTTCTCTATCAAAAAACTGACGAATTTCATCTCACAGGAAATTCGACCGGTTTTAATCAGAGGTTCATAGGGATACCATTCATTTTTGAGAGCTCTGGAGCAGGGGGATTTCTCTCCGTTTTTGCATATTGTAATACACTGCATAAGTCCCTATCCTAACGGCGTCAAATAAGGATGATCCCCGATCTATGAAAATAACATTACCTGTTTGGAAAGTGACGCTGCTCATTTCCCTGTTTATTGCTGTTTTTGGGAATTTTTCTTTCTGGAAAAGCATGCTGGCTGCCGCGTCATTTAAGGAAGAGCCTTTTCTGTTTGTTGCTTTCTTTGTTGTGATTACCATGCTGATTAACCTGCTGCTAACGTTGTTTAGTTTCAGGCCGGTTTTCAAGCTGGTTGCTTCTGTGCTTATCCTGACCTCTGCATTTGCTGCCTATTTTATGGATAACTATGCGGTGATGATTGATAAGGGTATGGTTCAAAATGTCCTGTTAACGGATTACAGGGAGGCTAGTGAATTATTTAGTCTGCGCCTGCTTATAACCGTTTTTTTATTGGGTATCGTGCCAGTGGCGCTGCTTTATAAAGTGCGAATCCAGTATCAGCCTTTCTGGAAAGGTTTGTGGCATAAAGGGCTTGTGCTTGTTGTGACGACAGGCATATTGGCAGGTACGTTATATAGTAACTATAAGGAAATTTCTTTTTTTGGTCGGGAGCACCGTGAATTACGCCACCTGATTAACCCTACCAACTATATTTTTTCACTAGAGTCTATTATTAGCAGGCACTGGGCTGCTGGAAAGATAATGACACAACCGATTGGTACAGATGCCAGAAAAGCGCTACCCGAAGCATTACGTGAGAAGCCTGCATTGGTTATTTTTGTTCTGGGCGAGACGGTTCGATCCATGAACTTTTCACTAAATGGTTATGAACGGGAAACGAACCCCCTGTTAGCAAAAGAAGATCTCATTAATTTTACCGATGTGAGTTCTTGTGGGACAGCGACAGCGGTTTCTGTTCCCTGTATGTTTTCCCGGTTTGGCAGAAAAGAGTACAGCGATATCAGGGGGAAACAGTATGAAAATGTGCTGGATGTTATTCAGTATGCTGGTTACGAAGTGATCTGGCGGGATAATAATTCCGGTTGCCAGGGAACCTGCAAACGGGTTGAGTTTGATAATCTGGCACATAAAGACACTCCCGAATACTGTAAGGCGGATAATTGTGTAGACGCTATTTTACTGGATGGGCTACAGCAATGGGTAGACAGGGAGAACACGGGCACGGAAGACAACAGGGATACGAAGCCCAAGGCTGAGAATGGCAGCTCGGCCGGGCATGACAAAAGGCGTCGGGATAAGTTTATCGTATTGCACCAGAAGGGAAATCATGGCCCTACTTACTACCGGCGTTATCCGAATACTTTTGAGGTTTTCAAGCCTGCCTGTAAAACAAACCAGCTGCAATCCTGCTCACGCGAAGAGGTTGTTAATGCTTATGATAATGCGCTGCTGTATACCGATTATAATTTATCCAGGACGATTGATTTTCTAAAGAGAAACTCTACCCAGTATGATACGGCGCTGGTTTATATGTCTGACCATGGGGAATCGCTGGGAGAGAATAATCTGTATCTGCACGGATTGCCCTATATGCTGGCCCCGGATTATCAGAAGAAAGTACCCTTTTTCCTTTGGTTGTCGGAGGGCTATCAACAGACTTATGGCATTGACAAGCAATGTCTTGCCAGCAAGACGAACCATGCTTTATCGCACGATAACCTGTTTAGCTCATTGCTGGGTTTGCTGGCAATTCAGACGGAAGTGCGTGACGAGCAACTGGATATTTTTTCTTCCTGTCATACGCGCCCGACTCAAAATTAGGAGTTAGGCGCTGTCTTTTACGAGTCTTTGATCAAGTCCCAATCATTTTTCTGTGAGATGAAATTCGACCGGACTTAATCAGAGGCTCCTTTATGATGCTGGGCTGCCTGCTGCTGGTGACTGGGGAGTTTGAGGGGTTGATGGCTGAGGCAGCGTTTGCATGGGCATTGCCGGGGCAGGTTGCATCATCATGGGTTGTTGCATGGGAACAGGGTAGTAATAGACGGGTGCAGGGTAATAGACCGGGTAGCCTGAATTAAAAAATGGCATGTTGAATCCGGGCCAGCCTGTGCCACGTCCCCAGTTCCAGCCATTGCTACTGGGAAAGCTGTTATTACCAAAGTTAAAGCCTTTGCCACCATTGCCGAAGTTAAAGCCGTCTCCGAAATTAAAGCCCTTGCCGCCATTGCCGAAATTAAAGCTGTCTCCCCAGCTGGAGTTGTTATTGGAATTACCAAAGCTAAAGCCCTTGCCTGGGCCATTCCCAAAGCTGAAATCTGCCATTGCAGAGATACTCAAACAGTATAGGGTTGCGAGTGTAATTATTTTCTTCATGTTTGTGTCCTCGTTTGTATATTTAGTGTTCTGCAGTCTTTTTCATTGAAGAATCATTAGTGATTAGTCCGAGAAATCTGCCATATTACCCATTTCTTCAACCATGGGTGGAATCTGATTGGTAACCGCATCACCGATAGTGACTGGATCAGGCGAGCTCAGTGAAGGGGCTCGCCAGCCACCCGGCATCCGTCCCATATCATAGGGGGCGTTAATCATGCTGTCCCACATATCATTGGTCATTTTAGTATAGAAATCTGGCCAGATATGGCGTTCATCTCCCCAGGCGTGTTTCTTTTTCTTGATGGCTTTTAGCATGGGATAGGCAGGCCCCATGTAGCTAAGACGACCATTTTGGTAGCTGAGTTGAGGACGGGGAGCAGGGTAAACAGGCTGTGGCTGGACAGAAGCTGTCGCAGGTGGTGTCGGATAGGGGCGGTAACGGGGCATGGTGGGCAGGCCGTGAGACGCCCACTCGGTGGGGTTCATGGTAAACAGAGGTGCCCTTTGTGGTTGGGAAGCGCCCAGCGGAATGCCCGGTGAAGATGAGCCAGGGGGTACAGCTTGCGGTGCGGTATTGCTGGTTACCTGTTTGCCAATACTAACAGGGACGGTGAGAGTTTCTCCCTGTCTCACCAGTTTGAGTTGTACGGTACGCCCCGGCTGATCTTCTCTGATAGTACGAATGAGTGCTTCGGGTTTGCTCACTGGTTGATTGTCGTATGCAATGAGTACATCGTAGAGCTTGATGCCATTATCTGCTGCCGGAGAATCCTCTGCAAAGCGGGTAACGATCAATCCCTGCTTTGCATCAAGAGTATCTGGCATGTGGGCTCTGACCTCTGGGGGTAGGTAATCTACTCCCATGCCAAGATAGCCGGAAACGTGGGGTGTCTGTTTATCCTGCGTGTTAACCACTGGTTTTTTTTCGGGTGTTACCGGGGGGAAGGTTCCCGGCTCTGCATACACACCGGATAAGGGTAGCAGGGACAGGAAGAGCAGAGACAGGCGATAAAAATAGTTCATAATAGTGATAGTGGCACAAGTTGGAAAATGTCCGGTACTCCGGGTGTGATCATGTTATTCGGTAACACGTCTCGCATGTAAAGGTTGTACGGGGCGGTTGTTTTCTTTCCCGATCGCTGCTTTAAGAGCCTGCTGTTGCTCGTCTGCAATGGTCAGTGGTTGTTGCATGATGAACCAGCGTACACCTTCCCGGCAGGGGGGCGTCGTTAGTGAACCGGTATAACGATAATAATTAGCCAGCTTTTTCTTCATTTCAAGATTTTTCAGTGTATTAGCAGCCAGTATCCGGGGCTTTCCCGGATGTGTGGGTAATTGTTGCTGGATAAGTTTACGCAAGGTGCGATCGGCCTTGCCGGGAATAAACATCATGGAGACAATGGCAGGATCCTGTTGTGCACTTTCATGCAAAAACTGAATCTCCAGAGGAAAATGCCTGCCATTTACGGTATGTTCGCTGGGCATATGAAAATCCAGTGCTTTCAGGAAAAATTGCTGTCCATCGATCTGTATATTGGCTCCCTCTTCAACGAAAAGCCGCAAGCCATTTCCGGTATTGACGATTGTTTTTGGGTTCAGCTGTCCGTAATTGAACTTTAGCCCCATACGCAAGCGGTTGAAAGCCCTTGCGGCCTGGCTGGAGTCAATATTGATGGGTGACTGGTTTTTGCCAGTTTCGCAAAGTGTATTGGCAGTTACGGGTAGTAATGCGGTACAGATACTGATTAAAATGAAAGATAGAGTTCTCATATTCTATAGGTGTCCTTAATGGAGCTACAAACCAAAATTCTTAAAGCTGTCAGGGGAGAAATTGCCATCATTAAACGGAATCCAGTTCCCAAACCAGCCTTCTTCCTGCTTTTTACGTTGTGACAGCTCCTTGACGAGATGCTGTTTTGCCAGATCGGGGATATCCGGTGCTGCATAAATCTCCTGAAAGATTTTGTTATAGGTGCCGCTAAATTGACGACTGCGGACGACACCATCGGGTGCCAGATAACGAATGGCTGCTTCAAAATCATTCGCGGAAAACTGTTTTATTTTTAAGCCATCAAATCCCATGGTCTGCATATTGTACTGGTAGTCCAGTTGCTCCTGGGTTAAAGGGTATTGCTGTGAAGCCAGAGTCACTGGCAATGTTATGATTTTGCCCTTGCGTGCCAGCTGGAGTTTGACAACGCGTCCGGGACGATCATTTTTTATTGCACTGATAAATTCTCTGGGGTGCATAACAGGGTGACCGTCGTAACTTAATATGACATCGTACTGCTTGAGTCCCTGTTGTGGGGCAGTGGAGTTGTCCGCAAAGCCGGTTACCATAATGCCTTGCCCGACCAGAATATCTTCAGGTAACTGGGCAGCCAGCGTCTTTGGGATCAAATCCACTCTTACCCCCAGATAGCCCGCCGTATTGCTGGTCTTTAGTTGTGTTTCCTGTGGTGTATTTGCCAGGACTCCACCTGCCCATAGCGCTGACAGAAGGAATAGCAGATATCCGTATGACCGTAATGACATGATGCCCCCTTGGCAATAATAAAAGACTTGTGTGTAAAAAGCAGGACGGAGAATCAAAGAGGAACAAAGAGGAACATAGTAGTCCTGCTTACTCACAAGCTTCTGGTGTTGTGAAGTTATAGAGTGTTCTCACTCGATCCGGTTGCTCTATTGTAGGTGATTATCAGGGTGCAAGATAGCATTCAGCCTAACTATTCCGCGATAATCCACGTATACTTTGCCTTATCTGTGATACCTGTAAGGAAAGACTCATGAAAGAAGCCCAGGCTGAAACAATTTATCTGGAAGAGTACACACCATCACCCTGGCAAGTTGCCGGCCTCTCACTTTGTTTTTCACTCCAGGAGGATGCCACCCTGGTAACGGCTACCGCGCAATATCAGCGGGTTTCTGATGATAATGTTCCGCTGGTGCTGGATGGCGAGGAGCTGGAGCTGTTAGCTATCACGCTGGATGGTAAGGTGTTGCAGGAAACAGAGTATACCCTGAATGATAGTACCTTGACGCTCGATGACTTGCCGGATCAGTTCGAGCTGGAAACAACAGTCAGGATTAAGCCGCAAAACAACACATCGCTGGAAGGCTTATATCAATCCGGCGGTAATTTTTGTACGCAATGTGAAGCGCAAGGGTTTCGCAAAATCACCTATTATCTGGATCGACCCGATGTAATGACGGGTTACACCACCAAAATCATTGCAGATAAAGCACAGTACCCGGTTCTGCTTTCCAACGGGAATCTTGTCGAACAGGGGGAGCTGGAAGGTGGCAGGCATTTTGTGGTATGGAATGATCCCCATAAAAAGCCATCTTACCTGTTTGCGCTGGTTGCCGGTAATCTGGAGTCTGTTGAAGACCAGTTTATCACTGCATCCGGGCGTGTGGTTGCGCTGCGTATCTACACGGAAGCGCATAATATTGCCTATTGTGAGCATGCGATGGCGTCTTTAAAGCGTGCCATGCAATGGGATGAGCAACGATTTGGTCTGGAGTATGACCTGGATATTTACATGATAGTCGCGGTGGATGATTTCAATATGGGAGCGATGGAAAACAAGGGGCTGAATATTTTTAATTCCAGCCTGGTTTTTGCCAGCCCGGATACAGCGACAGACCGAAAATATATCAATATAGAAGCGGTGATTGGGCACGAATACTTTCATAACTGGACAGGCAACCGTGTGACCTGTCGTGACTGGTTCCAGCTTAGCCTCAAGGAAGGCTTAACCGTGTTTCGTGATCAGGAGTTCACCGCAGATTTACACTCACGTGCAGTGAAGCGTATTGAAGATGTACGCAAATTGCGTTCTTATCAGTTTGCTGAAGATGCCAGCCCCATGGCGCATCCAATTCGTCCGGCCTCGTATATGGAAATCAACAATTTTTATACGCTCACCGTGTATGAAAAAGGGGCGGAAGTGGTGCGCTTGTACCAGACCCTGTTGGGGCAGGAGGGTTTCAGGAAAGGGCTGGATCTTTATTTTGAACGCCATGATGGTCAGGCAGTCACGACCGAAGATTTTCTGGCAGCCATGGCGGATGCCAATCAGGTGGATCTGGGGCAGATGCAGAACTGGTATACGCAGGCAGGCACACCCGTGGTGTCTGTTGAAATGGAGTATGATGCCAGACAACAGCAATGTACCCTGCATTTTGAACAGTCCTGCCCCGCAACTCCAGAGGCGACGGCGGAAGAAAAACAACCGTTTCTGATCCCGGTTGAGCTTGGGTTGCTGGATCAGCAGGGTAACGACATGCCCCTGCAACAGATCGGTGAAGGCAGTCCACAGGGAACAAGCCGGGTCATTCAGTTAAACAAAAAACGAGTAAGCCTGACATTTATCGGGATTCCTGAGCAACCTGTTCCGTCGTTACTACGGGGCTTCTCGGCACCTGTAAAACTGGAGTACCCTTATACGGAACAGGACTATACTTTCCTGATGGCTCACGATAGCGATGCCTTTAACCGCTGGCAAGCCGGGCAGGAACTGGCCATGCAGACCTTGCTGTCTTTAGTCGGGGCGCAGCAACAGGGGCAGCCACTGTCCTTGTCACATGAGGTTGTCGATGCATTTCAAAAAGTGCTGAATGACGATCAGCTGGATCCTGCGTTGCGTGCTGAGGCACTGTCATTGCCCGGATATGCCGATGTAGCAGAAAAAATAGCCAGTTCGATTGATCCGGAGGCTGTTTTTGAGGCCGTCGAGTTTATGAAAAATACCCTGGCAAAGGCATTACGGCTGGATCTGGAAAACCACTACCAGCAACTTCAGGATCAAAAAGCGTACCGTATTGACCCGCAAAGCATGGGACAGCGCAGTTTGAAAAATCTGTGTCTGTCCTATTTGTCTCGCCTTGAAGATGAGGGTATGGATGTCTTATGTTATGAGCACTTCCAGTCCGCTACGAATATGACAGATGAACTGGCCGGGCTGGCGGTATTGGCAAACCGGGAATGCCCCCAGTCTACCCGCGCGATTACCGAATTCGAGGAAAAATGGCAGCACCATCCGCAAGTCATGGATAGCTGGTTTACTGTACAGGCTACCTCCAGAAAAGAGCAGACACTGGCGCAAGTAAAAACACTCATGGAGCATCCTGCCTTTACACTAGCCAACCCCAATAAAGTGCGTGCCCTGATAGGTGGTTTTTCCAGCAATTATCCACGTTTTCATGTCAAGGATGGTTCAGGCTACCGTTTCATTACTGACAGGGTGATTGAACTGGACGCCAAAAACCCGCAACTGGCCTCCCGGCTTGTGCGCTCGTTAATGAAATGGCGGCAGCTGGAAGCAGGCCGTGCGGCACTCATGAAAGCCGAACTGGAGCGTATTGAAGCTAAAGAAGGTTTATCCAGTGATGTGTATGAAATTGTCAGCAAGGCGCTGGGACACCAGAAGGCTGTTCGATAACAGGAAAACAGGAGGTATAGACAGAAAGCCTGGGCATGGTGAGTGGCAGGGCGTTACTCTTTGCTTCCCCTGGGCAGTGAATAGTATCGAATCTTTAGTGATGCGAGGAGAAAACCTCCAGACCTTCGGGGAGCTTAAACAGGTCGTTGGATATCACTTTGTTTTCTGTGAAACTTTCCAGTTGGCGCCGGTGTCCTGCCGCATCCCATTCAATCAGGGGGAAGCCGTATTGCAGTGAGTCGGCAGCATGGAAAATACCTAGAGCGGTGTCACAGGCCTGGCGTTGTTCGCTGGGGGTTTTATTGAAATTGGCCGCATGTTCGCCTGCAAGTACAGTCTGGTATTCGATAAGTGCAAGCCGTGCACTTTCCAGTAACCCTTTGGCGGCCATCACTTGCAAGCAGGTCTGCTGGTTGGCGCTAAAGCTGTGACCGGTGGGTTGAATATGGTTGATTGCAGGAGCGCCTTTGGCATCGACGATACGGTGTTCCCAAACCAGATCGGCCGGCTTTTCCAGCTCAATTTCACGTGGGTTGATTTCGAATATACGACCATTTTCCAGAGATACGCTGGAGATTTTTCGGCTTTTCCGGTCAAATAGAATAAAGTCCTCACTGTCTGGTCCATCGTCGATCCTGAGGAAGTCCCGGGTGATAATCATGCGGGTTGTGTACGGGTCAATACCGGATTCCTGTTCCACAAATATCAACTCGGTGGCGGGGTCGTCATGGGTGCTACATGCATGGACTAATAACAGGATCAGGCTCAGGATAATTTTTTTCATAGGGAATCGGTCTAATAATTCGGCTGCCTATTGTAGAGGTATTAGCGGTTCAATCCAAACAGTATAAAAAGAACCAGGCTAATCGTTGCTCCCAGGAGAGCATAAGGCAGCTGGGTGATAACGTGTTCAATATGATCACATTGGGCAGCCAGTGAAGAAATAATGGTTGTGTCTGAAATGGGTGAGGCGTGGTCGCCAAAGATTCCGCCTGAAACGACTGCGCCAATAATGAGCGGGATACTGCCATCCATTGTTGCTCCCATGCTGATTGCTATGGGCATCATGATAGAAAAGGTTCCCCAGCTGGTACCGGTCGCAAAAGCAATCAATGCGGCCAGTAAAAAGGTAATGGCCGGGATCAGTGCCGGTGACAGAATCCCCTGGCTCAGGGCAGCCAGATAGTTCCCGGTGCCGAGTTGCTGGGTGATTTTTCCGATAGCTAGCGCCAGAACCAGAATCAGGACAATCGGTATCATGTCACCTATGCCTTGATAAAAGCTGTTGTAAAAAGCCTGTTTGGACAAGGCACGGGTGAGCATGTAATAGACAAAAGTAAAGATCAGGCAGGTGATGACGGCATAAAACACAGCGGTTGAACCACTGCCCTGGAGGAAATTTCCATCACCACTCAGATAAAGAGCAACGGGCATAGTGATAATGAGAATGCCTAGCGGTAACAGCATATACCACGGGTTATAGTGGCTATGGGAGGTGGAGGTTGATAGCTTTGTGGCTTGTTTGCTGGCAAGAGCCTCATAATTTTTCATGGAGCCGATGTTCCAGTCGAACAGAATAACCAGTAGCACAATGAATAATGCTGCGATGGCATAAAAATTATAAGGAATGGAGCGAATAAACAGCGCCGTGGGTTGTCCGCTGATAACACCTGTATTGACTTGTTCGGTGATCAAAACAATGAGCAATGCACCCCAGCCATTAAATGCAAGCAGTGATGATACCGGAGCTGCTGTTGAGTCACAGACATAAGCCAGTTTTTGGCGTGAGGTGCCAAAGCGGTCAGTGAGTGGGCGTGCAACGGTTCCAGCTACCAGAGAGGTAATTGATGATTCAATAAAGATGACCAGCCCAGTCCCATAGGCGAGGAGCAGGGCACCTCGTTTAGAGCGGATCAGGTTTTTCTTTTGTGTCAGGTAATCGACAAATCCGGCTACCCCGCCGCTATCAACAATCAGACGAATGATAGCGCCAACGAGCAAGGCAAAAAGTAGCGTCCTGGTAATCCATGCTTCTGAAAACAGGCCAATAATGGCTTCAAATAAACTGATAAAAGCGTTTGCTGGATTGAAGGCATTCAAAACAAGGTGCCCGGCAAACAGACCGGTGAAGAGTGATAACACAACATCCTTGCTAAGCATCGCAAGGATAATAGCCAGCAGTGGCGGGATTAAAGAAAGGCTGTTGTAATCCATGAGATCAGCAGGTGGTGGAGATGTTGGAAAGGTTAGCAGGTAAGCCGTCGTATTCAAATGACAAAATTTGGGGATAATTGGCACAGGGCAGGATAAATGGACGATTTGTCAGGATGCATAGCAAGACAGTCAATGCACGGCTCGATAAACTTTATTTATTACATTATCCAGTGCGTCGACACTGAAAAAGTCGACCGAGACAAGAAAAAACCAAACCAAAGCCAGGCACGATTAAAAAATTTTAAGATGCAAACAGGTTAATGTAAGGCTTCAGCGCAAGCCAGGTAGGCAACCAGAAAACAAGATAAAAAAACAGGGTGTACCACGATGAATATAGCTGTATCCAATCCGGGGGATTTTCAACGATCTGAGCACTTCCCACCAGTGCGTGAATTGACGATTGAAGGTGTGAAAAAGCCACAAGTTATTGAAACGCGTCTGGCTTATCTGAATGAAAAAGAAGCACGGGTAGACACGCCTGCGACGACGCGGAAACTGGCGGAACGTTTTTCAGAAAAGTCATCTGGTACAGAGCGTCAGCAGCGGTCAGTTGATCAGTCTTGTCGTAAAAAACAGCCCGGATCATCGTTCCGTCTTATCGAAACGACAGATCTTAGCCTGGGAACGATCATGGCTGCAAAGGCGGTTGATGCAGGGCTAAGGGAAGATGAAACTACTGTACTGTTAAGTTTTCAAAACCCGCAGCACTTGCAACGTAAGCTGGAGATGACGGGTGTGGATATCCATGCTGCCATCAAGGCTAAAAAACTGGTTATCTTCAATCTGGAAACATTATTGGACAGCCGGTTAGGTGATGCAGTTCGTTACAAGGAGCTGTTTGCGAGTATCGCCCATACCATGGAGTCTCCTGTAGACCGAATAGTGATCCTGGAGATGGACGGGTTGGTCAACCTGGAATCACAACATGCCGCCTATATGAGTGTCAGTAAATTTGCCCAGGCTGCAGATGAAACGGGTTGCAAGGTGATTGCCCAATATGTCCGTAAACACGATGAAGAGCATGATCGTCTTGATGCTGCCAGCAGCTCGGTAGTACCGGCTTATTTTGTTATGTGCCGGGATGAACAAACGGGAAAATACCAGTTGGGTAGTAAAAACCATCCGGTGTAACGGATTCAGGTACTCATGGGACTTGCACGAGGAGGCTTTTTACCTGTGACAGGCTCTGTGCTAAGTTGCTGACAGGGTTTGTTGTCGTGCATAGAATTCGTCAACATATTGCTTGAAGTCTCCGGCTTCAATGGCCTGACGAATATCCCGCATCAGATCTTGATAGTAATAAAGGTTATGAAGCGTATTGAGGCGTGCCCCCAGTATTTCCCCGCACTTGTCGAGGTGTCGTAGATAAGCGCGAGAATAATGCTGGCAGGTGTAGCAGCCACAGTGTTCATCAATGGGGCGTGTATCATGCTGATATTGGGCATTTCGAAGTCGTAATGTGCCCCAGCGTGTGAAGATATGGGCATTTCGCGCATTCCGGGTAGGAATAACGCAATCAAACATATCAATCCCCCGTTTGACTGCTTCTACAATATCGGCAGGTTTGCCAACGCCCATCAGGTAACGGGGTTTGTCTTCTGGCAACAGGGGGGTTGTCGTATTCAGTACTTGCTCCCGTTTCTCTTTGGGTTCGCCTACTGACAAGCCACCGATGGCATAGCCATCAAAACCCAGCATTTTTAAAGCTTCCGCAGACTGCCGCCGCAGGTCGTCATACATACCACCTTGGACGATCCCAAAGAGTGCTGCCGGGTTGTCAGCATGTGCTGTTTTGCTGCGCTTTGCCCAGCGCAAGGAGAGCTCCATAGACTCTCGAGCCTCGGTATGCGTGGCCGGGTAGGGGGTGCATTCATCAAAAATCATGACAATATCTGAGCCCAGTTCTCGTTGAACCTGCATGGATGACTCGGGTGTCATCACAATCGTATCGCCATTGACAGGGGAGCGGAAGGTAACTCCTGACTCGGTAATTTTACGCATCTGTGCCAGTGAAAATACCTGAAAGCCACCGGAATCGGTAAGGATAGGTCTGTTCCAGTGCATAAAATCATGCAGGTCACCATGTTCACGGATAATCTCGGTGCCTGGGCGTAACATTAAGTGAAATGTATTTCCCAGAATAATTTCAGCACCAAGGTCTTCCAGCTCTTCAGGGGTCATGGCCTTGACTGTGCCATAGGTTCCGACAGGCATGAAAGCGGGCGTTTCGATAGTACCACGAGGGAAAGTTATCTGGCCACGTCGGGCATTACCATGAGTAGCGCTCGTTGTGAATCGCATAGATGACATGTTATTTCCTTGCATATGAGAGAGATAAGTATTAAAGGAGTTGTACAAAAAACACAATATTAGTAATAATG
>WFWY01000131.1 GCA_015490895.1 Thiotrichaceae bacterium
ATTGCGGACAACTCCGCACTTTCCTGATATGCCCTTTTTATATCTGTGTGATTGCCAGTTCCCCTATACCGCTGACATAAAAGGAACCGACCAGGAAATTATCTTACTCCCCCAGAATGGCACCCTGTCCAGTGGAAGTGTTAATTTTGATAACAGCCTCAATAGAGCCACACTATTTGCCAGTGCTAATTCCACCCTGGAAGACGACTATGCAAGCGCCGACGTGCAAGCCCGGTTTAAATTTGCGTTCACTCCAGAAAGTGACGGCACTTATTGCATCAACCCTGTTATTCACCTAAATGGCTACTGGTTATTGTGGTCAGGTACTGCCTGTGCGGACTTCCCGTCACTTCCTGTAGCAGGTATCTTTGTGGAGATAAACGTGCGTATCGAACAGCTATCCGACCCGGTAGCCGATTTTTATTTTACCGTGCCCAGTGGCTCAAACTCCCCCTCTTTTTCAGGTGCCTTTGACTATGACTCTGCTCTCACTGACGACTTCCCTGTGAAAGCAGACCTAACAGGCGGAGACCAGGCCGTTGTTTCTGTCAGCTGCAAAGTACAGGCTTATGCCAATAACGGCATTCACGCAACCGTCGATATGCAATCCAGCCCTTATTTTTATTTCGAGGTTCCCACTATCAAATGGGGATTTCCCTGCTCCTTGTTTACTCTTCCACAGCGGATGACACCCTGACAAGAAGTCAGAAGCCATAAAAAGACAACGCATACAACAGGCATGGGAGCCTGCCGGACGACACAGAAGACGCAGTGGACATCACAGAAATGCCAACCGGGATGGCTGGAAGACATATAACCGCAGTCTTAAACGACTCAACAAGTTTTGGGCAAGCGCATGGAATTTGCAGCAGCTTCTTAGTTTTCGGACAGCCTTCTAGCTCAAGACCTGTACACCATCTGCCCCACCCAGAATCAGCACGTCGGCAGGCCGATGTGCAAAGATACCGACCGTAACCACCCCGGCAATTTGGTTAATCACTGTTTCCATTTCCACCGGATTCAGAATTTCCATGTTCCTGACATCCAGAATAATATTGCCATTATCAGTCGTAAAGCCTTCTCTCAGTTCAGGCGTACCCCCCAGCTTGACAATCTCACGTGCAACCAGACTTTGCGCCATCGGGATAACCTCAATAGGTAGTGGAAACGCCCCCAGAACCTGAACCAGCTTACTTTCATCCGCAATACAAACAAACTTATCACTTCCCGCTGCTACAATTTTTTCCCGCGTTAGCGCACCTCCACCACCTTTGATCAAATGCAGGTGCCTGGTTGATTCATCAGCACCATCCACATAAAGTGATAACTGACCCGCAGTGTTAAAATCCATCACCGGAATGCCGTGGCCCTTCAAACGCTCTTCGCTGGCAATAGAGCTCGCCACCGTGCCATCAATCTTCCCTTTTACTGAGGCCAAAGCATCAATAAAGTAATTCGCCGTTGAGCCGGTTCCAATACCGACTATCATGCCGGCTTCAACATATTCCAGGGCAGCTTCCGCTGCAGCTTTTTTCATTTCATCTTGATTCATTTGTTCGTTTTTCCTTGATTTTTATTCACTCGTAACTACTCAACGTGTTTAGATTTTGGTTCAGTTCAAGGCATTTTCGCACGGAAAATGTGAGCATATATCAAATATGTGACCATTTGAGTACGAAAATAACGCCGAAATGAGCCAAAAGATGAATACGCTGAGAGTTACATTCACTCTTCTTATGGAGCCTCTAATTAAGCCTGGGTGGAGTTTCCCGATGGACAGGATTGTTCGTTTCTTAAGCAATAACTGGCGGTTCTAGCTTTGACAAAACCGCTCACGACTTGATCAGGGGCTCCTTATCTCGCCTACCCACCGCATGATACGAAGAATCAAAGACGAATGCCAGCCCCAGGCATACCTCAAATAAAAAGGGCGAAGGTGATACCTCCGCCCTGGTTTGCTGAAACCATATCCCAGGATATAGCTTATTTCAGCCCCGCCTGTTTTTGTTTACTGTAAAAACCAAAAAGCCAGGTGCCTGCCAGGATGCCTGCCACAACTGGTACACCGATCAGTTTGCCCTCACCCAACATAGCAACCGCTGTCCCTGGGCAAGAAGCTGTCAAAGCCCAGCCAGTGCCAAAAAAAACACTGCCCAGTAACAAATTCCGGCTAAATGGAATCTTCATAAACTCAATTTGCTGTTGCACAATAATACTGCTGGCTTTCATACGTTTAATCATCCACACACCGACCACCCCGGTCATCATAGCCACAGCCAGTACAATAGGTAGCTGGAAATCTTCAAACAGAAACATAGCTGCCTGGATATCAAAGGTTGTCGCACCTACCAGTACTAACAGGAAGCCAAATACTGCCCCCAACCCCATTGATGCACTTTTTTGTATCTTAGTTTGCATAAAAATCACCCCTGTTTTATGTATTAACTTATTGAATAACCTGTGTAACTGTTCAGCTTATGCTGTAACCGGACAAAAAGCAGTTAATTAACATACAACTACCTAATAATCATCTGGTTATACTATGAAAAACATAATCCACGTTGTTATCATTGCCACTACAAAGAACAGCACAGCTGTTAACATACTCGTCCAGCTCAGCAAGGCTCCGCCTACCAGCGCATGACCCGTTGTACAGCCACCTGCCATACGTGCCCCAAAGCCCAGCAAAATACCACCAATAAATAGTACCAGCACTTTCAGGCCAATACTCACCGGCAATACCTGTTCATACACTCCCATATCAAAACTAAGACTCCATCCCTGTTGAAACAGCAATGTATGTGCCAATCCACCAAGCGGCAACCCCAGCACAAAGAAAAACTTCATGGGGTCAAGAGTGCCAAACAAGTTGATTTCTTTATGCAAAACATCAACCACACAGGCATAAGCAGTTGAACACCCTGCCCCCCGGCCAATCATCAAAAAATGTAATACAACTAGCCAGCCAATCAACAAACCGCCCAGCCACGCCGTTATCATATAACTTTCCATTACTTCACCCCTGTTTGGTTAAACACCCAACAAACTTGTTTATTAATTGTTCTCTAATTATTAAGTGTAATTATTATATTAAATTAGTTAAATTTATATATTCCTGTGTGGGTATATGAGCATATACTTAATTACATAGTGCTTTTTCAACCTTCCTTCGAGACAAGATTTCAAGTTGATACAGAATTTTTTCAAGAAAAGGGGGACGCTGACAACCAGACTGAAAGGCATTCAGGAAACTGCCTGGACATCACATACCTGCCACCCTATGAGAGCCATCAGCTAGAATTCAGAGTCTCCTTAAACAAAATATCCTACCAATGCGTTGCTGAAGCTTTTTGCCAGTCATCTTCCCACTGCTTTGGGACAACCGCCCCCTCCAGAAGACAGTCACAGGCAATAAACGGATAAAGTTCTGCATAGTTCTTAATACTCGTACCGTCCACACGACGGTTGATATGCCTGGGTTTTAACTGATCCAGTGTTTCAAGCCCACAGGCCGCCAGTAACTCCTTGAGGTTTTCAATCAGTGAGGCATGATAACGAGCGACACGCTTTGCCTTAAGCTCCACATCCAGCGCTTTGTAGCGCGAGGGGTCTTGTGTAGCTATGCCAGTGGGGCACTTATCGGTGTTACAGCTTCTTGACTGGATGCAGCCCAGGGCAAACATCATGGAACGTGCCATATTCACAGTATCAGCTCCCAGTGCCAACAGGCGCAACACATGGAATGCCGAGAATGTCTTGCCAGATGCAATAATTTTCACCTGATCGCGCAGACCAATTCCCCTTAAAGCACTATGCACAAAAATAAGACCGTCTCGCAGGGGGGTGCCCACTGAGTTGGTTAATTCAATGGGAGCAGCTCCCGTGCCGCCCTCTCCTCCATCAACTGTAATAAAATCAGGGGTAATACCCTTTTTTAACATAGCTTTGCAAATCCCCAGAAACTCAGTCCTGTTACCAATACATAGCTTAAACCCCACAGGCTTGCCACCTGATAACTCGCGCAATTCTGCAACAAATTCCAACAAGCCTTCAGGTGTTGAAAAAGCACTGTGTGCGGCGGGAGAAACAACATCCCGCCCCATGGGAACGTGACGAATATCGGCAATCTCCTGAGTCAATTTTACAGCCGGTAAAATCCCTCCATGTCCCGGTTTTGCACCTTGCGAAAGCTTTATTTCTATCATTTTCACCACATCTTTACAGGCAGTTTCCTGGAACAGCTCTGCATCGAAATAACCCTCGTCACTGCGACACCCAAAATATCCCGTGCCTATTTGCCAGATCAAATCACCACCCGCCTCCTGATGGTACGGACTTACTCCACCTTCACCGGTATTGTGTGCAAACCCTCCCAGTTTCGCACCCAGGTTAAGCGCCTGGATCGCATTTTTACTTAATGCACCAAAGCTCATGGCCGATATATTGACCGGTGACGCAGCATAAGGACGGCTGCAACCTGCCCCCCCAAAGAGAATGCGGGGGTCTTCTTTCGGAACGGGCCTGGGGTTTAATGAGTGATTAATCCATTCATATCCATCACGGTAAACATCAAAAATAGTGCCAAAGGGACGTGTATCCCTGACACCTTTTGCTCGCTGGTAAACCAGCGCTCTAAATTCACGGTTAACTGGTATACCATTGATGTCAGACTCTACAAAATACTGCTGTATTTCAGGCCGGATAGATTCGAAAAGATAACGAAAGTGACCAATGACAGGGTACAACCGCAGGATGGTATGACTTTTTTGAAGCAGGTCATAAGTACCCAGCACAATAAGCGGGACAACTAACCATAACGCTAACAGTATCCTGGGCCAGAAAAAACTGATACCCAAAATAGCCAGACTAACAACGCTGGCGATGATAATAAAAGCAGTACGAACAGTAATGACAACTCTCCTGAAAAGATAACTCTATAACGAGATTATTTAAACATTGGATCCCAACTTGTAACCCACCCGGTATTGACCCAAAACCAGAGACAAGGATAGAGAACCCGGGAAACAGAGTGCCCCATCGAGACACTGAGCAGGTTTGTTCAGGCTTTAAACCGCACTATACTCCTACCTGGTACACTGAGGCCACATGATGAGTCAGCTGTACCAGAAGCTTGTCCGAGAACCAAGAGGCCACTGTAAAACACAAAATATGGCAGATGTTAACATTACATGTGAGTTACTTTATAAAACAGGTTGTTATGATAAGGTAAAAGAAGTTATTTCCAGCACACCTCCTCTTCCTGAATTTGGAAATGCCTACCGTTACTCTATTCTGGCACTGATCGACCAGGGATTAATCGGACAAGCAGTAAAAGCGTTAGATGCCGCTCTGTTACACGCTTTTACCCCAGAAATTCACCACCAACTGGCCTGTATGAGGCTCTACTTAGCTTTCCTCGATGGAAGTGTTACTGAGGCATTTCAAGCGCTAGAAACCTATATCCAGGAAAAACTTTTTACCGATTATCAACCTTCCGAGCAACCTTCCAGGTTTCTGCACCTCCTTGGGAGAGATTATCTCCTACGCGCTTCAGCCATCGTGCAAACTCAGGGAAAGCTTAGCCTTGATCAATGGCAGCATAACTGCCAACAAATCAGAGAGGTTGCTAGTGGCTATCAACAGCTAGGGTACTGGGAGGAAGCCTGTCACACGCTTTTACGGGGAGCTTCCAGTTGTTTTAAGTTACCGTATGAAAATTTTTCCCTCGCCCACCACTGGATTCAGGAAGTTATTCAAACAGCAAAGGAGAAGTCCGATTACCTGCTTTGGGGAGATGCATTATTGATCAATGGAGAACTCGGCTATTACCAAATATGGAAACAGGATCCTCAATCTCCTTCTGAGGATGCACTCTTGAACAACTTCCAGCAAGCTGCCACTGCTTACCAGAAGGGAGGACATGAATACCCGGAATCCAAAAGTCTCTGTGTGTTAGGGCACTATTTATTGAAATATGGAGTACCCGAAGGGGTAGGTATTCTTGAGGAGGCCATCGAGGATCTGGAGAAAAAAAAGGATTATAAACGTAGCCAATCTGCCCTGATGGAGTTACATCAATGGTACGACCATCGAGGAAATTTTGAACAAGCCAAGAAAATAAAAGAAAAAATTCAAACGCTTGACTTGAAAATGAACATACGAATGGCAAACCATACATCCCAATTAAGGGAAGCCGAAAGTCTCTTCAAGCAAGGAGCCTTTTCAAAAGCACTGAGCGTGCTAACAGCACTTATCGGTTCAGACAGCACTTCCCTGATATCCCGTCCAGCGGTTCAAATGAAAGCCGTGATCCTCAGTCAATTAGGGCGGCATGAAGAAGCTTTGCAAATATTTCAAACACTTATCACTCTAGAGGAAAACGAAGCTTTAACCCCGCACCTGGCTGAGCTGTATGTTCATGCAAGTATGGCCTGCAAAAAACAGCCACTAACTGCTACTGCCTATCTTGAAAAGGCCATAAAGTTATACCACGAGCTGGGCGATACTTTTCAGGAAGGTTCATTATTGATGCTAAAAGCATTTGAACAGGTACAACTGCTTCATCACAATAATCCGCTTTATGAGGGTAGCCTGCCCCCTGTTATTCTGAAGAATTTTGAGCAGTCTCGCGCGCTGTTACTGGGCTACCGACATTTTGAAGCCATGAAGACACTGGGGCGTTTATGTTGTTATTGGGGGCAGGCCTGCTTTATGGTGAAAGACTATGACAGCTGTTTCCACTGGTTAAACCAGGCGGAGCAGATCTATCAAGAGTACGCCCTTTTACCTGAATTAGTCTTTCTCTATGCTTACCAGGGAATGGTCTTGATCACTATTGGCAGGACGGGAGATCTTGCCTGTTACGATGCCGCTTATACTGCCTTTGAAAAATCAGAAGCCGCTTTATGCACGTCGAAAATAACAGGAACCTTGTGGCGGATACAATTTTACAAGGGGTTAGCAAAGTATGAATGGGGTGAGCGGTTACAGGAGCCTGCACGCAAGGATATGTTACATAAAGAAGCAGACCAGTGCTTTTGGCAAGCACTTGACAACCTGGATCAGCTAAAGGAGCAGCTTGGGATTACTGCATCCTACTCCGGGCAACTTGCCGGACTGCACTTCATGGAAGACAAGCAAGTATTTCTTTCTACTGCCTTTAATAACTCTCTTAACTATCTAAACAATACAGCACATGCTGTTTTCTGGCTAGAAAAAATGAAAGGGCAGTCCCTCCTGGAAACTCTGAAAGAGGGACATCTGGAAGAGTTATTCCAGCCAAATCCAACCTTGAAAGCGAAAGAGGCCAAGTTGTTACATCAACTTCATTCTGAAACGAACTGGGAACACTATGTACAGATCAAACAAAAGTTAACCACACTGTATAACGACTATGAAACAGATACTGATTCCGTGCCCTACTTGAGACTAAGGCGTGCGGAAGTCATTCAATGGGAAGAGATTAAGCAGCTGCTTGCTGAAGAGGAACGCAGGAACACCCCGGCAAAACTTTTGATGCTCAGTTATTATGTTCAGGATCAACAAATCCTTGTCTTCGGAATGCGAACTGAATGGAGCGCACCCAGGGTGGAACACCTTGCTGTAGATGTCCCTGCTCTAGTTCAGTTCAAGGCGGATTTTCAGAACAATCTCCCTGTATTTTCCCCCTCCTCCTATGAAAATTCCAGTCTGGAAAATACAACTCGCTCTTTGAGAATAGAAAAACAAACTCAAGATTTTTTTGGCAAATCCTGGCACGCCTTCTCGGAACTTATCAAACCAATACAAGCCTGGGCAGAACCGGGTGACATTATTTATCTCATTCCACATGGCTTGTTACACGATTTACCGCTGCACATATTACAGCTCGATAAAACGTATCTCATGGAAAGAAACCCGGTTGCCTATTTACCGTCTCTTTCCTTATTACCGTATGTTTTGCGCCCTGATGATCTATTGAAGCACAATTCAGGGAAAATGCAGCTTTTTGGCAACCCAACCCATGATTTACCGTTCGCAGAACAGGAAGTCAAAAAGCTGGCGACTGCCTTTAATGCCCAATGCTATATAAAAAATCAAGTTTCCAGAGAGCAGATACTTAAGGCATTTAATCAATGCAATATCGTCCATTTCGCAGGACATGCAAAATTTTCTGAGGGGGAAGGCTGGCAAAGTGGTCTTGTCATCGGCAATGAAGAGCTCTTGACCGCTAAGGATTTGATAGGTCTTCCTTTTCGATGTCGTTTTACAGCACTGAGTGGTTGCGAAACAGGTCTGAGCAAGCATATTTATGGAGACGAACTGGTGGGACTAACACGCATCTTTTTACTCGCAGGCGTACAAACTCTCTTAGTCAGCCAATGGAAGGTAAACGACAGCTCAACCCAACTGCTATTTATGGCTTTTTATGATAACTGGATTAACGAAGGTTATAGTCCTGTCGTGTCTCTCCAAAAAGCCGTCATGAGCGTAAAGGAAAAATTCCCCTCTCCTTATGACTGGGCTCCTTTTGTCTTAACCGGAAATTGGCGCTTAAGGAGCCTCTGATTAAGTCCGGTCGAATTTCCTGTGAGATGAAATTCGTCAGTTTTTTGATAGAAAAGTTAGTAATAGTCATTCTATTGGTCACTTTTATAGCGAGAAA
>WFWY01000132.1 GCA_015490895.1 Thiotrichaceae bacterium
CTTAGTAATAGTCACTCTACTGGTTACTTTTATAGCGAAAAGATGGCGATATTTTAGCCTCAGGAAAACGATTGGGAGTGATCAGAAGTTCTTCACGTATATGAAAAAAGGCTCTTTCGATGAAAAAGAGCCTTATTTTTATCATTCCCTGTGCTTTTCCGCATTCAATAATTCTTCAAGCAACTCCACAGAAGTTGCCACAAAATTCGGACAGCGTTCCTTGAATGCCCCGGAGTCCCGCGCTTGCCGGTAGCCATCCGGCTGGCTTAAATCGCTACCCAGTAGCTCCTTGCAAACCAGGCTGCCATGTTTTTTTTCAAACTGCTCTGTAAACTGGTGAATAGCCTGCATGGTTTTTTCTTTGGATTCATGGTCATGTGGCTTGCCTGAGTTTTTTTCCAGCCCAATGACCAGAACGCTACCTGTGATAGTGCCACACGTTTGTCCCATTTTACCGATACCACCGGCCAATCCAGCGGTCATTTTCATGGATTGTTCAACATCCAGACCGTATTTATCACTATAGGTTGTGAGCACTGCCTGAGCACAGGAACACCCATCGCAAAAATGCTGTGCAGCTTGTATTGATTTTTTCATGAGCAAAGTCTCTCCTGACTATTCGTATTCATTTTTCCCTTCCTCCCCATTATTTGTGCAGGAAGGCTCAGGTCTTGTTGTAATCAAGGGCTAAACCTGCCTGACATGCGAAATATTATGAGGCATCAGCCAGGCTTTCTAGCCAGTGATCAATGCTTGTCACTTCCCGCTCTATTAACTGGGGGTCTTCATACACATGAGCCATTGTCGCAATACCCTGTGTCCGCACTAACAGATGTATTGCCAGCGCATCAGCATTTGCATGTGGAAGCCATTGTGTGAACTGCCGTACAAGCCAGCTTCTAAACACGTCAAACTGTTGTTGTGATAGCTGTTTAAGATCGTATTGCACCTTGCCAAGCTCGGTATTCAGTGATCCCATGGGGCAGCCATATTGAATGATATTCTGCATCTCATTCACAGGAATTCGGGCAAAGCGCTTCAAGCGTTCAAGTGGGTCAGGGAGCATTCTATCCCAGTCTTGCAGCATCTGGGATGTGCGTATCAGGCGGTGTTTAATGACGGCATCAAGTACTTCATTTTTGGTTTTAAAGTAATAATAAAGATTGCCACGTGGTACATTCGCGGTATTGGCAATATCACTGAAGGACATCAGGTTAAACCCCTTGCGATACAAAAGATCATCGGTGGCTTCAATAATGTGTTGCCGGATTTGTGTCGTTTTTTCTCGTGCAGCCATAATCTGGATAGTAGCATAGTGCACTACTCAGATGATGGGTTTCGCCATTTTCATCGGGTATGTTTGCCGTCTCTCCATTTCTGCAATTTGTACACGTATTGCTTCACGCCAGTCATGTCGGGGTTGATAGCCTAAAGCTTCAGTGGCGCGTGTGTTGTCAGCGCCTGTATTTTCCAGCAAGTGAATGATGCTGCGAACAATCAGTGGCTCCCATGGGACAATAGGATCCAGTATTTCCATAAGGTGTGCAAAGGGGTAGGCAAGTGAGAAAGGAACACTGAAATGGGGCTTTGGATAGCCAAACTCTTCATGTAAAAACAAAATAACATCACGTGCTGTAGGGATACTTGATCCCACAATATTAAATGCCTGATAACTTGGCCCTCCTTCTTTCATGGCGGCAAGTCCCATTGCCTGCCCATAGTCTCTGCCGTCAGCTAAAGGCATTTGTGTTTTTCCACCCTGTATCCAGGGCACCAGGTGGGTTTTCAGGCGAGGTAACAAGATGGGTAGCAGACCCAGGTTATAATTTTCACCGGCAAACAATCCCAAACGTAAGTTGATAACGGTTTTATCCTTGCTGGCACGTTGCCGAAGCAGGTTTTCAATTCGGATGACATTATCCAGATGTGGCCATATACCCCGTACAATGCCTTCTGACATGGCATCTTGAGAATGATCCGGAGCTGCGACTGAAGTGCTGCTGATATTAATAAAGCGTCGTGCGTTACTGTTAAAAAAGTGATCAAGCAACTGACGGACAGGTTGATAAAACAATTCATCAGAAGCATCTTTATTCCCCCAGAGGGAGCTCCATGCCATGGCATTAATGACGACATCAACGCCTGCGAGTAATCCTGACAGGTCGCCCTCATCACGCAAATCTCCTTCGCGTATATCGCCCTGATACCAGGCGGGGAGCTTGTGCTTGTTGCGGCAAGCGGCAACCAGGTGGATGCCTGCCTGTTGAGATAACCACGTCAATGTGTGACTGCCAATAAAGCCGTTGGCGCCAATAACCAGGATTGTTTTCATTCTTGTCCCTCTTGCGGCTATATGTAAGATGATCGTCTTAAATTATATCAGATGACCATCTTACATACAATGAGTCGTACACATCCAGTTCCAGCTGTCGGTATTCTGGAAGCTCGAATGGTAGACTGGTGTTGAGGTATGAAGCCCAGGAGTCTGTCCGAAAACCAAGAAGCTGCTAAAAGGGTGTGAATGACACAGCCTCAGTCTGGGCTTGATAGACCGTTATGCCTCAAGGTATAACGCAGCTTGAAAAGCGCGAGTGCAGGGAAGTACGAGCCAGGGATGGCGATCCAGAAGCACTTCCTGGTTTTCATCCCGTTCAAAAGTCCGGTTAGTTAGCGCCTCTAGCCTTGTATCTACTTGATTCTAAAGGTTGAATATAGCAGTTTTCGGGGCGCTTGCTCGTTTTCATTGATTGCTCGGTTCCCAGTCGTATTTGGCGCTTAAAGCCACTTATAAATCAGTCATCGGAGCTACATAGTTTATGTGTTTTATTATCAACCAGTTTTTTCAGTGGGTGCATGGGCTTTAAAGAGTTTACTTTAAGTGGTCTCCTGCTCCGTTTATCTCTCCAACAGTCTGTTTTGTAGTGATTTTTTCATTTTAGCGTTTTTGTTGTAATTCCAGCCCATTTGTGAGTCTTATTAGCGGTAATCGTCGTTGTCTGGTTTTTGGTTAAGGAGCCTCAGGAAAACGACTGGGACTTGATCGAGGATCCTTAAGTTTGCTTTTCCCTGGCAACAGCTCGATAGCCAATATCATCACGATAATAAACATGATTCCAGCTTAAGGAGTGAGTCAGTTCGTAGGCTTTTTGCTGGGCTTGTGTAACGTTCTCTCCTAAAGCGACGGCGCAAAGCACACGCCCACCTTGAGTGATGACCTTGCCATCCTTGATAGCCGTTCCCGCATGAAACACCTTACGGTCTACGGCTTCTTTTTCGGGCAGGCCGGAAATAATATCCCCCCTGGCGTAGTTTTCCGGGTAGCCGCCAGCAGCAAGTACCACGCCCAGCGAAGTGCGTTCATCCCATTGGGTGGTTTGTTGATCCAGTTGTTTGTCCAGTGCAGCTTCGATATGTTCTACCAGGTCGGATTTGAGGCGCATCATCACGGGCTGGGTTTCGGGATCACCGAAACGCACATTATATTCCAGTACCCTGGAGTTGCCCTGACTATCAATCATCAGGCCGGCATAAAGAAAGCCGGTGAAGGGGTTGCCTTCTTCTGACATGCCTTTAATGGTGGGTTCGATAATGTCCCGGATGGCTTGCGCCTGGCGCTCGTCAGTGAGCACCGGAGCGGGTGAATAGGCACCCATGCCGCCTGTATTTGGCCCTTTATCACCGTTGTCACGCGCTTTGTGGTCTTGCGAGCTTGCCATGGGCAGGATATGTTCGCCGTCGGCCATAACGATCAGGCTGGCTTCTTCGCCTTCAAGGAATTCTTCAATCACAACGCGATGTCCGGCATCACCAAAGGCATTGCCTGCCAGCATATCCTTGACGGCAGCGATAGCTTCTGCTTCGGTTTGTGCGAGGATAACGCCTTTACCGGCTGCCAGGCCATCTGCCTTGACGACAATGGGTGCGCCTTGCTGTTTGATATAGGCGATGGCTTCATTGATGTTGGTAAAATTTCCGTAGCTTGCTGTGGCAATGTGGTGTCTGGCCAGGAAGTCTTTGGTAAACGCTTTAGAGCCTTCCAGTTGTGCAGCTCCGGCGGTGGGGCCAAAGCAGCGTAGTCCTGCCTGGGTAAACTGATCGACAATACCGGCAACGAGCGGGGCTTCTGGCCCGACAACAGTTAGCCCGATGTTATGTTTTCTGGCAAAGTTAAGTAGTGACGGAATGTTATCAGCAGCAATGTCGATATTTTCCAGGTTGGGCTCGAGTGCCGTACCTGCATTACCGGGTGCAACATAGACGGTATCTGCCCTGGGAGATTGTGCCAGTTTCCAGGACAGGGCGTGTTCACGACCGCCGCTTCCTACTACCAATATATCCATACTTTTATTACCTGTGTTGATAAAAGGTGAAATTTGTCACGGGTTTTACAAAGCGTATCTTGTCTCGGGCTGTATTCTACCGCGTGACGCTTATTTTTGTACGTTAGACCGTAAGTTCTTTGTTCTGCTGGCAATACTTGCTGACACTACAGGGGTGTCAGAGAGCTATTGAAACAGGTGTGGTATTCATTGTGATTTTGTTTCAGTCGCTCCTCATGTATTAACAGGGAAATAGCACATGAAACTCGGCTTAACTTTTTTGCTGGCGGGTATCTTACTATCCGCTTGTACAGACAGCAAAGAAAACGCAGATATAGTAATTACAGATTCGCCCCGAACAGCAACTCGCAGTATTGCAACGGACTATCAAGTGACTGATCCTGAGCAGGGTTCGTCAGGCAGTCAAACGGTTGATTGTCTGTTTCGCCTGGATGGTTCAACAGAGAAGTTATCCTTGCTGCCAGGGCAGCATGTGAGTCTGGCAAACAAGGAAACAACAACGATTATTAAAGCGGGAGCGAGCTGGCTGGCGGTACTCACTGATGATCATCCGGAGCTACCCTGTTATATCCAGACGAAGTATCTGGAGCCAGTTCCTGTGTATTAGCCCCTGCTTTTTCTCACAGAAAACAGGCAACAGCTTCATTGAGGAAGTTCCAGCCATGGGGTGTCAGGCTAATGTGCGTTTCTGTCTCGGTTAGTAATTTTTTGGCCTTGGCTTTTTTCAGGCCTGCGGATAATGTCGCAGCAGGTAACAAGGTTCTTTGTTCATAGAGGGTTTTTGAAATACCTGCTTTAAGGCGCAGGGCGTTGAGCATGAATTCAAAACAGCAATCGGCCTGAGTCAGCTCATTTTCCAGGGCAACAGGTGCCGGTTTTGCGGTATCCAGGCAAGCATCCATATAGGTTTTTGGGTGTTTGTATTTCATGCGGCGCAGTATTCGGCTACCGGATGTGAGTTTTCCATGTGCTCCGGCTCCTATACCTATATAGTCCCCAAATTCCCAGTAATTGCGATTATGCTGGCACTCTCTTTCTGGCAGGGCATAGGCTGACACTTCATAACGTTGATAGCCGTGGTTTTCAAGCAGTGCGGCACCCTGTTCCTGCATTTCTGCCAGCAGGTCATCTGCGGGCAATTTGGGGGGCTGGTGAAAAAACAGTGTATTGGGCTCCAGTGTTAGCTGGTACCAGGAAAGATGTGGTGGTTGGTGCTGGATAGCCTGTTGTAAATCTGTCAGTGCCTGTTCGATAGTTTGCTTCGGCAGACCAAACATTAAATCCAGGTTGAAGTTATCGAACCCTGCTTTTCCGGCTATTTTGGCAGCATGATGGGCTTCTTCGGAGCTGTGAATACGCTCCAGGCGTTGGAGCTGGCGGATATCAAAACTTTGTATACCTATGGACAGGCGGGTGATACCTGCTTGCCGATAAGCAGTAAAGCGGGCTTGCTCGAAGGTGCCAGGGTTGGCTTCTAGCGTGATCTCCATATCCGGGCGCATAGGTAGCAGGGTGTTTAATCCACGGATCAGGCGTTGCATGCCGGTGGCTGAGATCAGGCTAGGGGTGCCTCCACCTATAAATACGGTGTGCAGTGGGCGTCCCCATATACGTGGCAGCTCCTGTTCCAGATCCTTGAGTAGTGCGTCGATATAGCGACTTTCCGGTAATACATCGGGAGCCTGGTGGGAGTTAAAGTCGCAGTAGGGGCACTTGTGCAAACACCAGGGGAAATGGATATAGAGACTCAGTGGTACGGGTGTCATTGAAGGGGTGATTTCATCCGGTTACTGAGCTGGACAAAGTCATTCACTGACAGGTTTTCAGGGCGTAAGCCGGGATTGATACCTGCCTGTTCAATCTGTTCAGCAGACAGTATTTCTTTTAAGGCATTACGCAAGGTTTTTCTACGTTTCATAAAAGCCTGGTTGACCAGTAGCGCAAGGGCTTTTTCGTCCTCTGCAGGGCTGAGCTTTTCTTGCCATGGTATCAGGCGTATGACTGCTGAATCTACTTTAGGTGGTGGTCGAAAAGAACCTGGTGCTACCCGAAACAGGTTTTCCGTCTGGCAATGATACTGCACCATGACAGACAGGCGGCCATAGAGCTTACTGTTTGGAGCAGCTGTCATTCGGTCAACGACTTCTTTTTGCAACATAAAGTGCATATCCTGTATCAGTGTGGCTGATTTTAACAGGTGGAAGACCAGAGGTGTGGAGATGTTATAGGGTAGATTGCCGATAATGCGTAGAGACTTTTCCTGATTGTTGATACTGGCAGGGTCAAACAGCAGCGCATCTATTGCATGTAGGGTCAGGCGAGTATCTTGCCGGGACTGCAGGCGCTCAACAATATCACGATCAATTTCCACCAGGTGTAAATGATCAATTCTTTCCAGTAGGGGGAATGTCAGTGCGCCCAGGCCGGGGCCAATTTCAACCAGACAGTCGCCTGGCTTTGGGCCAATAGCCGTGATGATGTTTTGAATCACATTGGCGTCATGCAAAAAGTGCTGCCCGAATCGTTTTTTGGTATGGTATTTTCGCATATCATAGAGGAGTCATCCCATAAAGCAGTCTCTGAACAAATATGACTCGTTTTTCTGAGGCTTATTCAGAGCCTCCTTAAAGGATGACCCCGAGGGGGTTAGTTAACGATTTCCAGTTCAACCCGGCGATTTTTGGCACGTCCTTCAGGCAGTGAGTTGTCAGCAATAGGTTGGGTTTCGCCAAAGCCAGCTGAGGTCAGGTTTTCTGCCTTGATGCCTTTGCTTATCAAGTATTGCATAACTGCCCGGGCACGACGGCTAGACAAATCCAGGTTGAAAGCATCATCACCACTGCTATCGGTATGACCGGCAACGCGCAGTTTCAGGTCAGGATGCCGTTTCAGGCTTGCTACGGCGGCATCCAGTATTGGCAGGGATTCAGGAGTGATTTCGGCAGATGCTGTTTTGAAATTTACTCCTTTGAGATTGATTGTCTCATTGCTGGAGCAACCTACCCTGTTGACCTTTTCCCCCGACTGGGTGCCAGGGCAAAGATCGTCCTCATCAGCAATTCCATCGGTATCGCTATCAGGAGCACAGCCTGTTGCCTGATCAATCGTGGCGCCTTTGACAGAGTCTGGACATTTGTCTTTCGAGTTAACCACGCCGTCGTGGTCGGAATCTAGCTCACAACCTTTGGCATCCACTGTGGCACCGGCTGGGGTAGTCAGGCATTGATCTTCAAGGTCTGAAACACCGTCCTGATCCGAGTCAACAGGGCAGCCCTGTGTGTTAACAGGTGCTCCCTTGGGAGAATCTGGACACTGATCTGCTGAGTCAAATACACCATCTTTATCAGTATCAAGGGCACAGCCTTTAGCATCAACCTTGACGCCGTCTGGTGTTGTCAGACACTGGTCTTGCAGGTCTGCAATACCATCCTGGTCTGAATCCACAGGACAGCCCTGTGCATTAACGGGTGATGACAGGGGGGAGTCGGGACACTTGTCCGCTGTATCAGCAACCCCATCCTGATCACTATCAACAGGGCAACCTTCGGCATTGACCGCCGAACCTGCCGGTGAATCCGGACATTTATCTGCTGCATCAGCAACCCCGTCCTTGTCACTATCAACAGGACAGCCTTCGGCATTGACCGCCGAACCTGCCGGTGAATCCGGGCATTTATCTGCTGCATCAGCGACACCATCATTATCACTATCAAC
>WFWY01000133.1 GCA_015490895.1 Thiotrichaceae bacterium
GTTAGCAACAGTCATTCTATTGGTCACTTTTATAGCGAAAAAATGGCGATATTTCAGCCTCAGGAAAACGATTGGGACTTGATCAGAGTCTCCTATATATCATATATCTCTACATACACTAGGCATAAATCTAATTCTCCATCCTGAGAAGGTCTATTTACTTCTATTTACGATCACCAGGAGCTGACATTCTCTGGCTTTCTCTGGTTGCAAGAACAGTATGCTCAAAAGCTCTTATAAGAACTCTCACAGAAGTCATCGTTTATACGTGCCAGTCACTTCTCACCGGACTCAACCAAAAGACAAAACAATGATGAAAAAGATAGAACAATCAACAATCGCCGTAATTGGCTTGGGGTATGTAGGCCTCCCTTTAGCCGTAGAATTTGGAAAAAAATATCCAACCATTGGTTTTGATATTAACAGCAGCCGGATTGAAGAACTAAGAAACGGTGACGACCATACTCTGGAAGTCACTCCGGATGCATTAAAAGAGGCAGATCAGCTACATTATACCGACCAGCTAGAGTCATTAAAAAAAGCCAACCTGTTTATTGTTACCGTCCCAACCCCCATTGATGAATATAACAGCCCGGATCTGACGCCTCTTGAAAAATCAAGTGCCAGTGTCGGCAAAGTTTTAAGCAAAGGTGATATCGTTATTTATGAATCAACCGTTTACCCCGGAGCAACCGAAGAAGTTTGTATTCCTATTCTTGAAAAAGAATCCGGACTTACCTTCAATCAGGACTTTTTCGCAGGCTACAGCCCGGAACGCATTAACCCTGGCGATAAAGAGCATCGCCTGCCTACAATCAAAAAGGTCACCTCCGGCTCTACGCCTGAAGTTGCAGACTTTGTTGATGCGTTATATCAAACAATCATCACTGCAGGAACCCATAAAGCAAGCAGTATTAAAGTAGCAGAAGCTGCTAAAGTCATCGAAAACACACAGCGTGACTTGAATATTGCCTTAATTAATGAACTCTCATTAATATTTGACCGTCTTGATATAGATACATTAGAAGTCCTGGAAGCGGCAGGTAGTAAATGGAACTTTCTTCCTTTCCGACCAGGACTGGTAGGTGGGCACTGCATCGGTGTTGATCCATACTACCTGACCTATAAAGCACAAGCCGTTGGTTATCACCCGGAGATCATCCTTGCAGGTCGGCGGCTGAATGATGGCATGTCCGCCCACGTTGCATCCAACCTTGTCAAAAACATGATCAGCAACGACATTGAAGTAAAAGGGGCGAATATATTGGTCATGGGGCTAACCTTTAAAGAAAACTGCCCTGATCTGAGAAATACAAAAGTCATTGATGTTATCCACGAGCTGCAGGACTTTAAACTCAATGTCGATGTCTATGACCCCTGGGTTGATGTACAAGAAGCCCAGCGTGAATACGATGTAACCCCTATCGGATCACCGAAGGAAAACTACTATGATGGCGTCATTCTTGCAGTGGCACATGATGAGTTTAAAGCCATGGGCAAGGAAGGGATATCCAGGCTGCTCAAAGCGGATAGCCTGATCTACGACTTGAAATATATTCTTCCTCGAGAAGAATCCGATATACGACTTTAAAGGAACTCATGGCTACACAATACGAAAATATTCAGACACAACTGAGAGAAAAGCCTAAAAAGTGGTTAATCACAGGGGTTGCGGGATTTATAGGTTCCAACCTTCTGGAAACACTCCTAAAACTGAATCAAACAGTTATTGGCCTGGACAACTTTGTGACCGGACACCAACACAACCTTGATGAAGTGAAAACAGAAGTAAGCGCAGAACAGTGGCAACGCTTCACAATGATCACAGGAGATATTTGCAACCTTGAAGATTGTAAACAGGCAACTCAGGGAGTGGACTATGTGCTACACCAGGCTGCCTTGGGCTCTGTACCCCGCTCCATAGAAGACCCTATTAGAACCAATGAGGCCAATATCAATGGTTTTCTGAACATGCTGATAGCTGCACGTGATGCCAACGTATCCAGCTTCACCTATGCCGCCTCCAGCTCAACCTATGGTGACCACCCAGCCTTGCCTAAAATAGAGGAAAACATAGGCAAACCCCTGTCACCCTATGCGGTTACCAAGGTTGTCAATGAGCTTTATGCTGACGTATTCGCTAAAACATATAACTTCAAAACTATCGGTCTTCGCTATTTCAATATTTTTGGTAAACGACAGGATCCAAACGGCGCTTACGCAGCAGTAATACCCAAATGGGTCTCCGCAATGCTAAGGAATGATGCCGTTTATATAAATGGTGATGGTGAAACCTCGAGAGATTTTTGCTTTATTGAAAATGCCATACAAATGAACCTGCTAGCGGCCACAGCCCATGATGACGGAAAAAACGAAGTCTATAATGTAGCAGTAGGTGATAGAACCACATTAAACCACCTCTTTAACGCCATTCAAGAGGCACTTGCCGAAAATACCCCGGAAATACACACTTTAAAGCCTGTGTACCGTGACTTCAGGGCAGGAGATGTTAGACATTCACAAGCTGATATTAACAAAGCAGAAAATAAACTGGGATATACGCCTGCATACAACATTGATCAGGGCCTGAAACAAACACTGCCCTGGTACCAGCAACATCTGGCATAATATAAAAGCCCAAACAAATCACAAGATACCAAGATGCTTGCAGATAAAAGGAATTTAATAGACAACCTGAAAGTTATCGTTGTCTTCTATAATACTCCCCAAAAACTAGACCAAAAAATAAGATGATTTAAGATATAAATTATCGAGAAAAAGGTGGTCAAAATGACAGCAAAGCGAAAGAGACGAAGCCCACAAATTAAAGCAAAAATAGCACTGGAGGCAATCAAACAACAGAAA
>WFWY01000134.1 GCA_015490895.1 Thiotrichaceae bacterium
GTATTCACAGCGCCCCTAATAATCAATAACTTACCGTCTCCGCTGTTTAATTACGCTAAGTAGTTACTTTAAATTTATAATATCCCGTTTTACCGATATTCTTTATCTTAAAACCTCCGATTCCTGTGACCCCTCCTTATGAAATTTTTTCTTCTGGCACTCATACTCAGTTTAACCGCCTGCGGCGGCAGTGGTGGCTTTACTCCAGCAAGCCAGACATCCCCTCCGGGCACAAACTCGAATGACAATATTCAGCTTTATTTTTCCAGACCCGGGACTGCCGATGCAGACCGCTATATCAATGGCCCGGAGGAATACCTTATTAGCGCTATCCGGCGGGCAGATCGCTCGATAGATATGGCCATGTATGAACTAAGCCTGCGTAATGTCATGCAGAGCCTGATTGATGCCCATCAACGTGGTGTGCGCGTCAGGGTACTCACCGATACCGACAACCTTGGCTGGGAACGCTTTAAGGAAATGGCTACTGCTGGCATCCCTGTCCGGGGGGATCAACGCTCAGCGCTCATGCATAACAAGTTTCTGATTATTGATCACCAGGAAGTCTGGACAGGCTCCATGAATCTGACCTATTTTGGTGCCTACCGAAACCGGGAAAACCTGTTACGCCTGCAAAGCGTTCAGGCTGCTGCCAACTATACAGAGGAATTCAACCAGCTCTGGGCGGGTATACATAATCAGGCTAATGCTGCGGACAATTACTTTAGTATCGACAAAATACCGGTTGATGTGTTCTTTTCACCTGATGACAACTTCCGCTCCACTCGTCTTTTGCCCCTGCTGCGTCAGGCAAAACAGTCTGTACACATGCTGGCCTTCGCTTTTACCAGCCGAGATATTGCCACTGAACTGGTAGCCCTGAAACAACGTGGTGTTGAGGTAAAAATAGTCGTCGATAGTAGTCAAAGTGGTCAGACCAGTTCTCAATATGACGACCTGCTGGCACAACAGATGGATATTCGCCGTGACGGACAGGCATTTAAGCTACACCATAAAGTCATCATTATCGACCAGCGCCACGTCATCACCGGCTCCTATAACTTTAGTGAGAATGCCGAATCCAGGAATGACGAAAATTCAGTTGTGATAGAGAATGAAGCACTGGCCAACCGCTTCGAACAGGAATTTTCTGATATCTACAACCGCTCAACAGCAAGACCGGCAGTTTACAGGGACGTGATAGATACACGCTTTTAGGAGGCCAGAATCGCCGGGTTACTCTTGCACTTTCAGCTCACGCACACTATCCAGGATAGCATCATCATCCCACTCCCTGCCACCAACGGCCTGATAGACTACCAACCCGCCCGGATCAACGACATAGGTCGTTGGCAAGCCTTTTACCTGCCAGTCCAGCGCAAACTGTCCATCCTTATCAAGCAAGATCGTAAAATCAATCGGATACTCGCCCGTGAACGGGAAAATCGTGTCTTCGTCTTCTCCCATATTAACAGCCAGCATCTCAATCCCTTCGGTTTTTACCTTGGCCCAGGCCCGGTTCATGGAAGGTAACTCTTCCCGGCAAGGAGGACACCAGGTTGCCCAGAAATTCACAATCACTGGCTTGCCGCGATAATCTGACAACTTATGTAACTTGCCATCCATATCCATCAGTGCCGTATCAGGTGCAGAGAAAGGTTTATTTAATTTTTTCAGCAGCCGTGAAGACGATACGCCTTTCTGGCTTTCATCCTTGTCATTGTTAAAACACCCCGCTAACTGAAAACTCAGTATGAGCAGGATAAAAAATGACAGATAACGAAATTTAGTATTCATAAGTCAATCAGTTTCCATAAGTTTTAGCACGGCATAGGCGGGCTGTTCATACGGGTGTGCCGCAAGCATAGCCTGAATTACCTGCTTTAAAAAGGGTTTTTCACATATCATCTCAACACGAAATTCTGCCACGGTTTCCAGTGCCCCCTGGTTGCCAATAAAAGGCTGGCTCCCCTGTAATGGCCGAAACTGCCCCTGCCCCAGTACCTGCCAGGCACAGTGATCATAACCCTCATAGCGTCCTGCGCCTGCATCAAACATGGCCTGCTTGACGGGCTCACAATGGGATTCCGGAATGTAAATGACTAGCTGATACATTGAGACTCTGTATTCTGTATAATGACGCGCTTATGGATACTACCCTGCTACATAGCATAATTCTACTACTGGCCTGGCTGACTTACTTTGCCTTGCACTCCTTGCTGGCATCACTACGCATTAGGTATTGGGTCGCAACACGTTGCTCCCGCTGCATGCCCGTTTACCACCAATGGCGCAACAAAAAAACCACCGTGGAAGCCCAGGAACATTTTCAGCTCTCCCCTTTTCATCACTATGTCCGTCATCCCTGGTATTTTCTGGCTATCCTTATCATCTGGACACGCAGTATGGAGGTTATAATGCTCACCAGCGCCATTACCATAACACTTTACCTGATTATTAGTTCACACCTGGAAGAGCATAAACTTATCCGCTACCACGGTAATATTTATCGTCGTTATATGAAAAAAATCCCCGGAATATTTCCCCTGCCCTGGAAGTATCTCCATACAGGAGAAACACTATGAAAGAACAGGGTGTAAAATATCGCGGCAAGGAAAAAGTTGCCCGTATTCCCGTTAAGGTCATACCCAGTACACGGGTCAAACGCAAACCAGCATGGATACGCGCCCAGGCTCCTGTCAGCAGGGAAGTCAAGGCTCTGAAAAAAGTGCTTCGGGAGCAAAAACTGCATACGGTTTGTGAAGAAGCCGCCTGCCCAAACCTGGGCGAGTGTTTTACCAAGGGTACCGCCACCTTTATGATTATGGGAGATATTTGCACACGCCGCTGTCCTTTCTGTGATGTCGGGCACGGCCGTCCAAATCCTCTGGATCCTGACGAACCACAACACCTGGCGGCGACGATTCAGGCCATGCAATTACGTTATGTTGTGATCACTTCGGTCGATCGTGACGACTTGCGCGATGGGGGTGCCGGACACTTTGTAGACTGCATAGCCAAAGTACGAGCACTCAACCCGGACATCCGCATTGAAGTGCTCACCCCTGATTTTCGTGGTCGCATGGATATCGCTCTGGATATCATGGCGAAAGCTCCACCCGATGTCTTCAACCATAACCTGGAAACAGTTCCCCGTTTATATAAAAAAGCCCGCCCCGGTGCAGACTATCAGTGGTCACTGGATCTTATACGAGCATTTAAAGCCGCTCACCCCCAGGTACCTACAAAATCAGGACTCATGCTGGGGCTTGGCGAAGATATCAAGGAAGTACATGCCGTTATGCAAGATTTGCGGGATCATCACTGCGATATGCTCACGCTGGGACAGTACCTGCAACCCAGCCTGGATCACCTGGCCGTAGAGCGCTTTGTCACTCCGGAAGAATTTGACGAGCTGGCAGAAATCGGCAAGAAAATGGGCTTCTCCCATGTAGCCAGCGGCCCTATGGTGCGCTCATCCTACCATGCAGACTTGCAGGCCAGCGGAATTATCCCGCATTGATATTGCTGGCTCCTAGTGATACTTACGCCAGATATCCATATATTTCACAATATCTTCATGTTGTAATTGCCTGGCAAGCGCATAAGGGTTTTTACCATCAGAGTTTATCTGATACATACTGGCACCCTTACCCATAAGATAACGCACGACTTCCAGGTGACCGAAACGGGCAGCGTGGTGTAACGGTGTCCAGTCTTTTATTGTGACCGCACCAAGATCGGCACCATGACTTTCCAGCACACGAACAATATGAATATTGCCCTGTGCGGCAGCAATATGTAGCAGACTCAGGCCATTCTTTTTAGCGTAGTTGGTATCAGCACCATCCAGCACATACGCTTTAACCCGTTCATAATCCCCTTCCTTCACCGCCTTGTAGAGCTTTTTAGTTACCTTCTTTTTTCTTTTACGCTCTGCGCGTGCCTTTTTACGCTCTGCCCTGTCTTTTTCCTTATCAGACAGAGCTTGTTTTTCGTCTTTATTTTCACCCTCTTTCTGCGTAGCAGAGGACTTTCCTGATTGACCGGCATTATCACGAAACAGCTCCGGGTTTTCACGCATCACTTCCTGCACAAGTTTGTTCCAGTTATTTGCGCCTGTGCTGGCCTGAGCCATAAAAGTGCTCATCAAACTGACGAAAAATAACGCACATTGTAATGTGCATGATAAAGAGTACTTTCTATAAGCCTTATAAGCCATTGGGGTTCCTTCATGATTGTTCTGGCATCAAGTGTATCAATAGGGGTTATAGTACAATCTCGGTTTTCCTCAAGTGTTGACCGACCGCTAACCAGGCACCAGTAACACCCAGTAAACTGCTGATTAGCAAGATCAGAAAGGTCATACTGAAATCCAGCCCACTGAGTGTGAAATGACTACCATATAATGTGGATAACTGATTAATTGCCGGGATCAAAAAAAGCAATGCAAAGTGCACAATGACCAGACTAATAACCCCGCCGAACAAACCATACCATAAACCACCGAAAATAAAGGGACGACGGATATAAGCGCGGGTTGCCCCAATAAAGCGAGCCACATCAATTTCTTCTTTGCGGTTCTCAATATCCAGGCGAATAGTATTACCCACAACCAGTAATACCGTCAGTAATAATAAGGCACTCACCACGTAGAGAATCCGCTGCGCGATGAGAATAATGGCACGCAAGCGTTGCACCCACTCAATATCAGCCTGTACCGAATCCACTTCAGGATAGTTTTGCATTTTGCGAATGAGCTTTTTGATTTCCACATCCATTTCACCTGTCAGGCTGAGGTGCGGAGTAACCACCAGCACATGTGGCAACGGATTATCATCCAGGGTATCCAGTGTCTCACCAAATCCGGTGATTTCGCCGAATTTTTTCAGGGCGTCTTCCTTGCTTTCAAAAATCACCTTGTCGATGCCATTTAATTCAGCCAGCAATGCCGCTCTATCTCTGGCCTGTTGCGCGGTTACTCCTTCCTTTAAAAACAGGGAAACCGTAGGAATCTGGCGCTTATCATCCGTCAGTGTCTGCAAATTCTTGAGAAACAGATGTAAGCCTGCTGGCAAAGACAAGGCAATAGCGATAGCCGCCAATGTAATCCAGGTTGACAAAGGGTTAAACCACAGGCGCTTCAGACTAAACGCCAACGCGGCACGGACATGTGACCACCAGGCTTCAAACACCGAATGCTGTGAAGTTCGCTTGTTGACTCTTGTCGATTTGCTGGTTTTGGTCATGATTCAGGGGTTTATTTTCTGTAAAACGATAATACGCTTTTGCATGCTTTCAATCAGCGCCTGATCATGGCTGGCAATCAGGACCGTTGCACCCAACTCATTAAATTGCTGGAAGGTATACATAATATCCTGTGCCAGTTCAGGGTCAAGGTTGCCCGTCGGTTCATCAGCAAGGATAATCGTCGGCTTGTTAACCACGGCGCGAGCAATGCCAACACGTTGTTGCTCACCCACCGACAGCATCAGCGGATTTTCTTTTTGTTTATTCAGCAGGCTAACCTTATCAAGCGCCGCATGTACACGCCGACGCACATCCCGATGATGCAAGCCGGTAATTTTAAGTGGCAGTGCCACATTCTCGAACACACTGCGATCCATCAGCAAATGATGATTCTGGAAGATCATACCTATCTGTCGCCGAAAAGGAGGGATATGCTTACTCTTCAACTGATTGACTGCCTTTTCATTAACAATAATATTGCCCTGACTGGGTCGCTCCAGCATGGCAATCAGCTTTAACAGGGTGCTTTTTCCAGCACCTGAATGCCCGGTCAGAAACGCCATCTCTCCTTTTTGCATGGACAAACTCACATTATACAAAGCCAGCTGCCCGGTCGAGTACTGTTTACTCACATTTGTAAATTCAATCATTAATCGACCTGTAGCACTTAGTGTTGAGTTTGCAGCAAAGCAGTGGTGAAGCTTTCTGCATCAAACGTTTGCAAGTCATCAATACCCTCACCCACACCAATGAAGCGCACCGGGATTCCGGTTTGCTCGGCAATGGCAAACAAGATGCCGCCTTTGGCTGTACCATCCAGTTTGGTCACTGTGATACCGGTCAGGCCAAGTGCCTGGTTAAACTCTTTTGCTTGCACCAGTGCATTTTGTCCAATGCTGGCATCCACGATCAACATAACCTCATGGGGAGCGCTTTGATCCAGTTTTTTCATCACTCGCTGGACTTTTTTCAGCTCTTCCATCAGATTATCCTGTGTATGCAGGCGGCCGGCTGTATCCGCCAGTAACACATCCACCTGATTCGCCCTGGCAGATTCCATCGCATCATAAATCACCGAGGCACTATCAGCACCTGTCCCCTGGGCAATCACGGCTATATTATTGCGCTGCCCCCAGGTTTGGAGCTGTTCTACCGCAGCAGCACGAAACGTATCCCCCGCTGCCAGCATGACGGATTTCCCCTCAGACTGAAACTGTTTGGCCAGTTTACCGATAGTTGTCGTTTTGCCAGCACCATTAATACCAACCATCAGAATAACAAAAGGTGTTTTTGTACCATCAATCTGTAACTGCCGGGTACTGGGTGCAAGGATCTCAACCATTGTCGCCTGCATAGCCTGTATCAGTGCATCCACATCCTTCAGTTCACTGCGGCTAACCTGGCGGGTTAATTCATCAATAATTTTTTGTGTAGCTTCGATGCCAACATCGGCCATAAGCAGACGCGTTTCCAGCTCTTCAAGTACTTCATCATCGATCTGTTTTTTACCCAGTACCAGCGCCCCCATCCCTTCGGTCAGGTTACTACCGGTTCGTGACAACCCTCTTTTCAGACGCGCAAATAAACCACCCGAGGCTTTCCTGTCGCCCTCAGCTACGTTACTCTCAACAGGATCAACCACATCTTGTGGTCTATTTTCAGGGTTTTTTTTCTTTTTAAATCCAAACATCGTACAATTCAGAGCCTGGTACTACTTGATAAGAACAAAAGGAGCCTCCATTACATTCGTACACACAGTTCATTCGAGCATACAGGACAACAGGATTTCAGCAGCTGCCGCCTATAAACACGGAGTGACTGTTATTCCCTCCAGCCGTAACATGCAGACAAAAGGCTGATAAACCAATAAATAGAAACGCCCAGGGCACCCCGAACTATGGGATATCCTCAACCGGAAAAGATACTAACACTTATGAAGAAAATGGTTAAACGATACTTTCTGCTAAGCTTACTTATCACGCTGATAGCGCCAGCAATGGCGAAAGCTAAAGAAACGGGCGAAAGCCAACAGACAACCGCCTCTCAGGCAAGCGATGCAACACACACACCCTCAAAGAACAGCGGTACCGCCGTAAAAACACTGAAAAATGGCTTAAAAATCCTGGTAAAAACTGACAACCGTGCACCTGTTGCTGTATTGCAGTTATGGTATCGAGTGGGTACCAGCTATGAACACGAAGGTATTACCGGCCTGTCTCACGCCCTGGAACACATGATGTTCAAAGGCACCAGGAATCGACCCTCCGGTGAGTTTGAAAATATCCTCGCCGTCAATGGCGCACGCAATAATGCCTTTACCAGCCAGGACTACACCGCCTATTACGAGGTCATCGCCAAAGACCGGCTGGAAGTCGCCATGGAGCTGGAAGCCGACCGTATGCGAAATCTGGTACTGGATGAAAAAGAGTTTGAAAAAGAAATCGAGGTTGTCAAGGAGGAGCGGCGCTGGCGAACGGATGACAAGCCCACCTCCCTGACACGTGAGCAGTTCAACGCAGTCGCTTTTCTCAATAGCCCTTATCGTGCACCCGTCATCGGCTGGATGGTAGACCTGGACACCATGAAACTGGAAGACCTGCGTGACTGGTACGAAAAGTGGTATGCACCCAATAACGCAACGCTGGTTGTCGTAGGGGATGTAGAACCCGAAGCTGTATTCGCCATGGCAGAAAAGCATTTTGGTAAAATCAAAAAAAGTGACCTGCCCACCGCCAAACTACGTACCGAAGTACCACAAAGAGGTATCCGCAGTATTGTGGTCAAGGCTCCCGCCAAACTGCCCTATCTACGCATGGGGTTTAAAACACCCGGCTTAATCAATGCCAGCGAAAAATGGGAGCCTTATGCGCTGGAGGTACTGGCCACTATTCTGGATGGTGGCAGCAGTGCCCGGTTCGCCAAAAAACTGGTCCGCGAAACAGAAATCGCCGCCTCTGCCGGGGCAGGTTATTACGGTTTTGGCCGTCTACCCAATCTGTTCGTTATTACCGGCACACCAAGCAAGGGCAAATCCGTCGATGAACTCAAACGCGCCCTGCTAGCCGAAATTGAATTGTTAAAAAGAGAAAAAGTATCAACGAATGAACTCAAGCGTGTCAAGGCTCAAGTGATTGCCAGTGAAATATACGAACGTGATTCGATTGAAAACATTGCCAATATTCTAGGCTCACTGGAATCAACCGGGCTGGGTCATCAACGGATTGATGAATATGTCCCCGAAATCCTGAAAGTTACCCCGGAGCAGATACAACAGGTCGCACAAAAGTATCTGATTGAGGATCACCTGACTATTGCCCGTCTTGATCCCCAGCCACTGGACAGCGCTGAACCCGCAACAAAACAGACCGCAGAAGGAGGCCAGTAATATGAAACACGCTTTTTTATTACGCACACTACTGCTAATGGGTCTGTTGATACCCACTTTTCATAACGTACAAGCTGCACCAGAAATACAACACTGGAGCACTCAAAACGGCATGAAAGTCTATTTCGTGCCAGCTCCCCAGCTCCCCATGCTGGATCTGGAACTGGTCTTCGCTGGCGGTAGTGCCCGTGATGGCGACAAGGCTGGCGTAGCCATGCTCACCAGTAGTATGCTGGACAAGGGTGCTGACGGCATGAATGCAGATCAAATTGCCGAAGCCTTTGAATCCGTAGGTGCACAATTTTCATCTGGATCCGGCATGGAACGCTCTACCGTGGGATTACGTACCGTCACCCTGCCCGAGGAAAAACAAAAAGCCATCAAAACCTGGCTAACAGTACTCGGCAAACCCACATTCCCGGAGAAAGACTTCAAACGTATCAAAAAACAGGCCCTGATTGGCCTGCAAGCCGAAAAACAGGATCCCGGCTCTATTGCCAGCAAAGCGTTTTATCAGCACTTATACGGTGATCACCCCTATGCGTCACCTGAAAACGGTACCGAAGAAAGCATCGAGACCATTACCCTGGATGACCTGAAAAACTTCTATGAAAAACATTATGTAGCCAAAAATGCCATTCTTGCCATCGTGGGTGACATAGACCGAAAAGAGGCCGAAATACTGGCCGAAAGCCTCTCTACCACCCTGGCAACAGGCGAAAAAGCGGCACCCATTCCTCCTGTGGAGCCTTTAAAGGAAGCCAGGACGGTTCGTATCGACTTCCCCTCCAGCCAGTCACATGTTTATATTGGTCAAACAGGTAACAAGCGCGGCGACAAAGACTACTTCACGCTGTATCTTGGCAACCATGTCTTTGGTGGCAGTGGCTTCACCTCCCGCCTGATGAAAGAAGTCCGTGTCAAACGGGGGCTTTCCTACAGCGTCTATAGCTACTTTCTCCCGCAACGCGAACTTGGCCCTTATCTACTGGGTTTACAAACCAAAAATAATCAGGCAGATAAGGCCATTGAAGTAGCACGCGATGAATTAAAGACTTTTTTGCAACAGGGCCCCAGCGAAAAAGAGCTGGAACAGTCCAAGAAAAATATCACCGGTGGCTTTCCACTGAGAACTGCCAGCAATAGTGATATCGTCAGCTATATTGCCATGATAGGCTTCTACGGGCTGCCGCTGGACTATCTGGATACGTTCTCGGATACCATTAACAACATCACTCGCGCCGACATCATGGATGCCTGGAAACGTCGTGTACACCCTGACAAAATGCTCACTATCGTGGTAGGCAAACAGGAAGCCGGTACTACAGCCAGGGCGGGAAAAGCTATGCCGAAAGCCAGCCCCCCTCCTTTGGAAATACCTGCAAACAAACCCCAAAATGAAAAAGACACGCAAGAAAAAACCGCAGCACCCAGCGGCTAATCACGGCAAAAATACCTTACGCATTATCGCCGGGCAGTGGCGTGGCAGAAAACTCCATTTCGCTACCGCTCCCGGCCTGCGCCCCACCCCTGACCGTGTCCGCGAAACCTTGTTTAACTGGCTACAGGGGCACCTGGCGGAAGCACACTGCCTGGATCTATTCGCCGGCAGTGGCGCACTTGCTTTTGAAGCCCTTTCCCGTGGCGCAGCACACGTCACACTGGTTGAACAACATCCCGCCGCCATACAGCAGCTTACGGATACTATCCAGCAGCTAAAAACCAGCCGGGCTACACTGGTGCATGCTAATGCCTTCGACTATCTGGCACAACAAGCCCAACCTTTCGACCTCATTTTTCTGGATCCGCCTTTTGGGAAAGACTACCTGCCCCTCTTACTAAAACACATCGAAGAAAAAAAACTGCTTCACAAAAACGGGCTGATTTATCTTGAATACGAGCAGGGAGAAATGCCCAAAGACGCACCAGAGCGCTTTATTGGCATCAAGGAAAAACAGGCCGGGAAAGTGGTAAGCAAACTTTTACGTAACTATTCAGCGTAATCCGCAACTGTTCAGCCTCATCTTCCCTCTTGCAACCTCACCAGGTCACGGAAGTAAAACGATCACCCTGTAAGTAGTGTACGGTATCCCCAATAATGGCAGAGCGCTCATCGGGCCAGTTATTAGCACTATTTTCCGGATTAGGTGCCGGAATAATCGCAGGTAGTATGGTGATGCTGGCTGTATCAATGTCCACACTGAACCGGTACAGTTCGTTATACTTCCAGGCGTGAAATTCTGAAGGGTTAGCCGAAGGCTGGTCGTTATCATGCAAGCTAACCGGGATCGCCACTTTCAGTTGGGTACCTTGTCGTAACTGAGTGAAGGCTCGATGATTACGGGAGACTGCTGTTTCCGTTCCACGTTTTCCAATAATCATCTTTTCTTTCTCAACAGGATTCTGCGGATCACTGATATCTATTAACGATACTTTTACCCCTTGATACCAGGCTCCACGACCATCACCAGAACCGCTATTACTATTATCCGCAACGGCGTCTTTCCCAATCCCCAGTAACAGGTTGTCACCAACGGGGTGGAGATAGTCCGAATAACCATCTATTTCAAGTTCACCCGCTATAAACGGATCAGACGGATCTGACAAATCAATAATATACAGTGGATCCGTTACCCTGAATGTAACCAGATAACCTTTATCACCGATAAAGCGACTACCATAAATTTGCTCACCAGGCTTGCCAAGCGGTGCGGGACGCGCTGCATTCGGTAATTGTGAAAGGATGCTGAGTGTATCCGGTGTAGTTCTATCTTCCTGCAAAAGCGTCAGACGTGCAGGAGAAGCAACCGTACCCGGCTGATCACCCAGATACGTTATTATCCGAAAAACACCCTTGCTCTCATCCATCCGAAATGCCTTCTGGGACTGCCTCCAGCCAAGATGTCCATCTACTTCAGCCGAGCCCCTGTAACTAATCGCTGTACCTTTCAGGGAGAATTTATGAATATCGGTTGTCACTGTTGCAGGGTACAACGCAACATCACTTACGTTTTCGTAGTAAGTTTTTGTCGTTGCCAGATAAAGCGACTCCGGGGACATGTAGACACTTTCAGCATCACCCAGAAAACATTTTCCCATCGGTACTGGCGTGTCAGTAGCAAGGTCGATAGCGATAACACTAATTAAAGAAGTATTCGATGACTGCTGCTTACTATACTGGGTGGTAAAGCAATCCGCGGGGTTTATGGCATTCCCTCTGGCGCTACCATCCAGGGAATAAGAAGGCAAATAGTCACTCAGCACACTGGCTTCAATAATCGCTTTATTCGTAGCGACTTCTGCATCGGTCTGCGGATAATCCACCAAGCCCGGCAGCGCAGGTGTATAACGGGTAAATAGATACAGGGTAGAACCCACTTTTCGACTACTGATCAACTGCCCATCCAGCAGGAGTTTATGTTGTTGTGCCAGTTGCCCCATCACTGAATTCAGAAAAAAAACCTGGGTTGAGCGTTGCTGCCAATATTGTTCATCAAACCATCTATCCCAATAGTTTGCATCCGTGCCGGTTAAGGCAATCAGTTGCCCGCCATCAAGATACAGCCCACCAATGGGTGCACCATTCGTGTCCAGTGTCAACTCACTGATAAGGGTACTTTGCCCGCTATCTGCTTTATATGCTTTCACAGAGGATGTACTTGCCGAAGCCACATATAAATAATCAGTATCATTTTTTAAACGGTCGGCTTCATCAACAGCAGCCACCTGGAGGTTAGTGCTGGAAAAATTATCCGCGTCCTCAACAGCGGGGTCAACCGCCAACACGGCAGGTGGCTGAATACCTGTTTCACCATAGCGTTTGAGTAAAGCCGTTCTAATCAAGGCTGCTAACTCTGTATTGGTTACTTTCCTGAGTGGTGTTTTATTTGAGTTATCTGGCGTCAGGGGTTGCTGGTTGCCTCCACCTCCACAGGAAGACAACATCACAATCATTATGAAGTATGTACAAGTTTTTATTATTGATCGTTTCATTATTAGATTAGCCCTTGATTAGACCCTGGTCACTGGTAATTCCCGACCACCCATAAAGATAGTTCCAAAACGCATTATTTGCAAGGTATCCAGCAGTAGTGTACATGACCTGAATCCTCTTCATCCCTGACTGGGGCTGTTATCAAAAGACGAGTTGACACTATCATTTTACCGTATTACTGCTACCTTTCATGACCTGGATACTTCGCAAAAGATATCGAAAAAGATACCCTGAACCTCATCATCGGTATGAATCAGGATACAAGAATGAAAAACCGGCCTGCCAAACCGTCTATTTGTCTTAATATGATTGTCAAGGACGAGTCGCATGTCATCTTGCGTTGTCTGGAAAGCGTCAAGGATGTTATTGATTACTGGGTCATCTCCGACACAGGCTCTACAGATGGTACGCAACAGATTATCCGGGATTTTTTCACCCGACACCAGATACCGGGTGAACTCCATGAACACCCATGGAAGCACTTCGCCCACAACCGTAATCTGGTACTCGACCTTGCCAGAGACAAGGCCGATTACTTATTCATGATGGATGCTGATGACGAATTCATCCACCCACCGGGGTTCCAGTTCGCCCACCTGACTGAGGGCAGTTACTACATTAATTGTATACTCCATGGTGTGACATATGCCCGGCGGCATTTAATCCGTACTGATCTTCCCTGGAAATGGAACGGCGTAATTCACGAAACACTGGAGTGTTCACACCCCTTTACCACCCCTGTCTATCCGGAAGGCCATATCGTGGCCAGCACAGAAGGTGCCAGAGGACAAAATCCGGATCGATTCAAGGCAGATATCGCTGTACTTAAAGCCGCTCTGGTCGAAGAACCGGATAACACCCGCTATCAATTTTACCTGGCACAAAGCTACCGGGATGACGGTAATCTGGAGCAAGCTCTACAGGAATATCAGAAACGTGCAGAGATGGGAGGCTGGGAGGAAGAGGTCTATTTCTCCCTGTTTGAAGTCGGCCGGATTCAGGCCAGACTGGGGAAACCACAGTCACAAGTACTCGAATCACTCCTGCAGGCATACGCCTATCGCCCTCGCCGGCTGGAGGCTCTGTATCATGCCGTACGGATTTGTCGTCACAAGGGTCACTACCAGCTTGGCTACCACCTGGGTCACGCCGCTGTTGATACCCCGCTACCTGACGATGTGCTCTTTGTCTCTGCCAGTATTTATGAATGGCAATTCAAGGATGAAATCGCTGTCTGCGCTTCCTGGATTCAGCGTAAACCGGAAGCAAAAAAGCTGTTTAGCGAGATCATCAAGCTGGAAACCCTCTCTGACCAGGACAGGGAACGCCTGACCACCAATATTGCCTGTTGCGAATAAAATAGACTTGATGGCGCAGTGATGACTGGATACAGGAAAATTCGGGCAGACCCGGAGCAGGATTCCTTGATATACTCCCTCCTTTCTGTAGTCATCTGGCCTTATACATGGAAATCACCATAAATGGCAAAGCACACACTATTGAGCAGCCCCTTAGCTTGCTGGAGCTGATCGACTATCTCGATATCGCTGAGCAACGCTTTGCCATAGAAATCAACAGGGAGCTTATCCCTCGCAGCACCTTTGAACACTACACATTAAAACCGGGAGACCAGATTGAGATTGTCGGTGCTATCGGCGGTGGATAATCCCTCCCTCTTCTTTCTATTTTCTGACAAAACACTATGAACAATACAGACCCCCTCATTATTGCCGGACAAGTATATAACTCACGCCTGCTTACCGGAACCGGCAAGTTCAAGGATATGGACGAAACCCGGCTGGCCACCGAAGCCAGTGGGGCAGAGATCGTTACAGTTGCAATTCGAAGGAGTAATATCGGTCAACACCCTGATGAGCCCAATCTGCTGGATGTACTACCGCCCGAGCACTATACCCTACTTCCCAATACAGCTGGCTGTTATACGGTGGATGATGCGGTACGTACCTGCCGACTGGCTCGTGAATTACTGGATGGGCATAACCTTGTCAAACTGGAGGTTCTTGGTGACGAGAAAACCCTGTTCCCCAATGTCATCGAAACCTTAAAAGCCGCCGAAATTCTTGTTAACGATGATTTTAACGTAATGGTTTATACCAATGATGATCCCATTATTGCCCGGGAACTGGAAGCCATAGGCTGTGTCGCGGTAATGCCCCTGGCTGCACCGATTGGCTCCGGTCTGGGAATCCGTAACCCCTACAATATTCTGGAAATCATCGAAAATGCTACTGTACCCATACTGGTTGATGCGGGTGTCGGTACCGCATCTGATGCCGCGGTCGCCATGGAGCTGGGTTGTGATGGTATCTTGATGAATACCGCTATTGCCGAGGCACAGCAACCCGTGCTCATGGCAACGGCCATGAAAAATGCCGTTAAGGCTGGCAGGCAAGCTTTTCTTGCCGGACGTATGCCTCGAAAGCGTTATGCTTCGGCATCCTCCCCCATAGATGGACAGTTTCTGTAATATGCTCATGACGCAGCCTGAAAGCGTATCATCCAGCTCATCCCGTACGATCCGCAGAAGCATTCGCAGCTTTGTATTGCGTGCAGGACGCCTGACAGCCTCCCAGAAAACGGCACTGGAGACACTCTGGCCAGTATACGGGATTGAGCGAGGCACCAGCCCTCTGGATTTTGATAGCCTGTTTGGTAATAGCGCTCCAGTCACGCTGGAAATCGGCTATGGCATGGGTGGCTCACTGGCCGAAATGGCTCAGGCCGAACCGCATAAAAACTTCGTGGGAATCGAGGTGCATCCCCCCGGTATTGGTAATCTGCTAAAGCTCATCCAGCAGGAAAAGCTTTCCAACCTGCGCTTGCTAGACGATGACGCCGTACACATACTCAAACACCGTATTGTGGATAGCTCACTGGAGCGGGTTCATCTGTACTTCCCCGATCCCTGGCACAAGAAGAAACACCATAAACGGCGCATTGTGCAAGCGGATTTTGTCGAACGCGTTGCTGACAAGCTCACCCAGAACGGTATTTTTCATCTGGCAACAGACTGGCAGGACTACGCGGAGCAAATGGTCGAAGTAGTGCAAGCCTGTCCACGCTTCCAAAACCTGTCAGGCTCCAGCCAGACGCCCTATGTTGACAGACCCAAACACCGCCCTGTTACCAAGTTTGAAAAACGAGGGATAAAGCTGGGACATGGGGTATGGGACTTAATCTATAAAAAGGTAACACCCTGATGCGCGGTATGGTTCCCCCAGATCCACAAACATCTGTATCTAACGAAGAGTATGCCGTGGTCTATGCACCGCGTAAAAAACGCACCCGCTTTCCGGCAAACTGCGTCACAGTCAAAGACAGCATGGAGCAAGCCGTCGCAGATGAAGAACCCTCAAAAAAGCGCTATGCCGCCCGGGTACATGGCCCTTCCAAATCATCCGAAGGACAATATATCTATTATTTGCTGAACTGGCTGTAAAACAATCAAACAGAATGATACGCTAGTGGTTTCAACAGGCTACCGGGAACAGGAAACATAACAAAAGCCACAGGAGTACCATAAACTCAGATCAGGACTCATAGAGTTTGCAATAGCTTCCCTATTCCCAGACAGACTCCTGGCTACGGGCATCACAATAACAAGCGAACAATCATGCAAATTGATACCACTTATTCTGTAGCAACCCCTGAAGGTATTCACCTTCATCTTACACCCGCAGGCCCGATACCCCGCATATATGCCTGGTCTATTGACATCTTTATTCGTGTTTTTCTCTATATCGGTATTGGCTTTACCGCCAGGCTGCTGGGTAATTTTGGTGCCGGCCTGGGACTCATCGTTATTTTTATTATTGAGTGGTTTTACCCGGTGTTTTTTGAAGTCCTCTACAACGGGCAAACACCCGGGAAAAAAATGTTTAATCTCTATGTGGCACAAGAAAACGGCGCACCGGTTTCCATCGGTTCATCCATGGTTCGCAATATCATTCGCTTTATTGATTTTTTCCCCCTGCTCTATGGATTTGCTTTTGTCAGCATGATGCTCAGTGACAAGTTTCAACGCCTGGGAGATCTGGCAGCCAATACCGTTGTACTCTATCGGCCTGATAACTCGACACATTCCCTGAGCAACGAGGAACTGGATACGATTAAACCCCAGCACCCCCCCTTTGCCCTGACCCCGAAAGAACAGCAAAGTATTATTAACTTTTCCCACCGCATGCACCGGCTGCACCATGACCGCTCTGATGAACTCGCCCGGTTAACCGGCGACCTGGTACGTGACCAAAAACACCCTGCACAGTATCTGCAAGCTATTGCAAACAGCCTGACAGGTAAAGTATGAGCAATATCAAGCAAGAACCCTTTATTGCCCGGCATCAGGCCCAGTGGGAGCAATTTGAGAATTGGCTGGCATATAAGCAAAGCCCGCGTCAGTGGCAGCGCAAACACGGAGAACAGGTGACACCACCCACTCTGGAGGATATGCCGCGACAATACCGGCAAATTTGCCACCACCTGGCTATCGCCAATACACGCATGTACAGCCCTCTGCTGATTAAGCGTCTTGATCACATGGTCACCCAGGGACACCAGCACCTGTATGAAATACGTACGCACTTTTTGCGTTCTATCAGCCGTTATTTCACCCGTACCTTTCCTGCTTTAATCCGGCAGGAATGGCGACTACTGGTCATCGCTTCATTACTGTTTTACGTGCCTTTTTTTGCCATGCTGATAGGGCTACAATTTTATCCGGATATGGTGTATTCAGTACTGGATGGCAGCAGTGTTCGTTCCATAGAAAGCATGTATGACCCCAGTTTGCATGAGCGCTTTGGCCGGGAACGGGAAGCAGACAGTGATGTACTGATGTTTGGTCACTATATCTTAAACAACACCAGTATCGACTTCAGGACATTCGCCGGGGGTCTGTTTTTCGGTATTGGCACCCTGTTCTACACACTGTTTAACGGCGTGTATATTGGTGCAGTGGCAGGGCACCTCACGCAGCTGGGTTATATTGACACATTTTGGGGGTTTGTCAGCGGTCATGCCTCGCTGGAACTAACGGCACTGGTCTTTTCAGCCGCTGCCGGCCTCAAACTGGGCGCTGCCATTATCCGACCGGGAAGAAAATCCCGCATCCGGGCACTGATTGACAACGGCAAAATCAGTATGAATATCATGTACGGAACAGCCACCATGACCATTATGGCGGCTTTTGTTGAGGCCTTCTGGTCATCTATCGCCTGGATGCCTCTGGTGGTCAAATACTCAGTATCCGCTCTGCTATGGGCACTGGTTATCAGTTATTTTGTCTGGATGGGACGCAATCGTGCAGCTTGACCAGATAATCGCCAACATTCGCTTGCGAAATCCCTGGGAGGCCATTGATCTGGGCTTTTCCCTGATACGCCAGACCTGGCGGGCTATTTACCTGCCCTGGCTTCTGTTTATTAGCTGTGTTTCCGCGCTGGTTTTTGTCATTTTTCCCAGAGAATACCAGCCCTATGCCATCTTTGCTGTCTGGTGGTTAAAGCCTTTATACGACCGTTTTCTTCTTAACATTCTCAGCTATCAGTTATTTAATGAACAGCTTTCCAGCACACAAGCCCTGCAAGCCATACCTCGACTGATTAAAACCACCGGATTACTCTCTGCCCTGACATTTCGGCGTCCGTCATTCTCCCGGGGGTTCAATCTACCGATCTGGCAACTGGAACAACTACAGGGCCAGGCTCGCTCAAAGCGTCAGAAAACCTTGTTGCAAAGTGCCCACTCTCATGCCATCGCACTCACACTGGGAATGATCTTTATCGAATTCACCTTTTATTACTCTTTTTTTGTCATGATTGCCGCATTGATCCCCCAGGGCATGGAAAGCAGTAGTTTTCTGGAACTGATATTAAATGATGATCCGCGTGAACCCATCTCCCTGTGGCTAGACATTCTCTACCATGTACTCTATACCACTGCACTGTTTATCATCGAGCCTTTTTATGTCGCAGCAAGCTTCACGCTCTACCTGAATCGTCGCACCCAGCTGGAAGCATGGGATATTGAGCTGTCCTTTCGACAACTGGCCAAACGCCTGGCCTCAACCGGCAAAAAGAGAAGCCAGTCGATACTCTCTGTTGGCCTCTTTCCCCTGCTCTTCTTGGTGCTTGCTATGGGTGCTCTGAGCCACCCGCAAACACTTCATGCCAGCGATGAGAAGGCACAGAACTCACAGCCACCCGAAAGCGAATACCTTGCCCCAACACGCCGCCCGGCAGAACAGGCCAAAGAGGTCATCGAACAGGTGATGCAACGGCACGAACTTTCCAACGAGAAGACAACCTATACCTGGGTAAAAACCCAGACAACAAAAAAAGAAGAACCAGAAGACGGAAACGGTTTTTTCGAGCATCTTGCTGAGCTTTTTGCTCCCTTTGTTAAAATCATTGCTACCCTGTTTGAGTTATCGCTATGGATGGGGCTGGCTATCGGGATTGCTCTGCTATATTTCACTCGAAAACACTGGTTATACCTGTTCCAGAGCATCAATAAACAGGCACAGAAAAACCCGGTTCCCGATATTCTGTTTGGCATGGATATTCGCCCTCAGTCCCTGCCAGATGATATCCCCCAGACAGCCAGAAAACTCTGGCAATCCGGACAGCAACGGGAAGCACTCAGCCTGCTCTACCGGGGTGCTTTGGCACAAATGGCCAACCAGGATCAACTACCGTTAAAGTCCAGTCAGACTGAGGGAGATATTCTAAAGCTGGCACAACAGGCCTTACCCACCATACGCCACCACTACTTGCAACAACTTACCCGCTACTGGATTCAAATTGCCTACGCGCACCAGCAACCCGATAACCGTGAAATAATGCCCTTGTTCGACCACTGGGCAACGCAGTGGAACCCCTCTGAGATACCGGGCACCACACAGAAAAGTCAGGAAGATAACCGTGAATAAGCCCCTGTTTGCCTTTCTTGTCCTGTTGGCACTGCTCTTTGCCTATAGCGTGTACCAGTTTTTTCAGACACATGAGTATAGAGAAGTAACCCAATACGCCCCCTTCAAGGGGGAAGCCAGGGAAAACCCGCTTTTTGCCGCCCGTCTGTTTATCCGCCAGATGGGTATTCCGGCTGAAAACAAAAACAACCTGCAAAGTATCGGGAATCAGTACCCGGATACCCACACGACCCTGATTCTGGATACTCATCGTACAACACTTTCGCTACGCAAGATTGAGCAGCTGCTTGCCTGGGTACGTGAGGGCGGACATCTGATCACCCGGGCACAGGTTGACCAGGAGTTGCTCTCCGCTTTTTATGAAGACCCTGAAGACTATGAAGAGGAAGAAGCAACCAGCGAAGGGGATGAACCAGATAGTGACATTGAAGAGAACCCTCCAGCCCAAACAAGTGACAATACTCCTGCGACCCAATACTGCCCCGATAACAGTCGCGACAGGATTGCCGAATTGATCCCGGAAGAGGACCTGTACAGTATCGACCCCTTGCAAAGTGTATTGGGAATTATCGTGCTGCACCCCGTCTACCTCTACCCTGACGAGGATGATAGCGCTGCTAATGATGCCACAAAAACAACCACTCTTGCCCCCTGGATCAGACAAAAAAACCATGTTGAGTTTGATATCGGGCTGGGGGGCGTGGACACCCTGTTAACCCTGGCAATGGATCCCTACTTTTACGCTCTATACAGTGCAGATGATGCCCTCTACGAAAGTGAGAATAATGTCCTGATCCAGAATGAACTGTTCCTGTTACAGCAAAAAGTGGGCAAGGGGCAGGTCACACTGATTGCAGATTTTTCCATTTTTGAAAACCAGCTGCTGCGGGAAGCTGACAATGCCGAAATTCTCTGGCATCTGTTGCACACCGATCAGCGCCTGCCCAGCGCTGTCTGGCTCTTTCATAATGATGAAATGCCCAACCTGTTCGTCCTGATATGGAAATATGGCTGGATGGTCGTACTATCACTGGCTGCCTTGCTGCTTGCCTGGCTATATCAGTCCCTGCACCGTTTTGGCCCGGTGATCCCCAAACAGGCTATTGCACGCCGCCGGCTACTGGAACATATTGATGCCAGTGGTCATTATTTCTGGAAAAAGAAAGACAGACAGGCCCTGATTGACAGCACCCGTCAGGCACTAAACCAGCGCATAGGACAATTACACCCGACCTGGAAAAATACCGATGAGGCCGGTAAGGTAGCGCACCTGGCAGAAATGCTAAAACAACCTGTTGCCAATATTCAGCAATTATTATTTACCGCAAAGGTTGAAACGGATGATGATTTTATCCAGCTCATCAAGAAACTGGAAGACCTTCGCAAACATCTATAGAACACCCTGCTTATCCTGGACCCACGCTGTTTCAGGAAACAGGGTATTCTGTAGTTCGATAGCGCACATACAGAGATACAACACAGCATGAACATGACACTAGAACACGCCAGCACCCTGGTACAGGCCATCAAAACCGAAATTTCCAGGGCCATGATTGGCCAGCAACAGGTTATCCATGAAACCCTGGTTGCGCTCCTGGCAGGAGGAAATGTGCTCATTGAAGGTGTCCCCGGACTGGGCAAGACACTGCTGGTCAAATCGCTGGCACAAACCTTTGAAGGGCAATTTTCGCGGATTCAGTTCACTCCCGACCTGATGCCGGCAGACATTACCGGGCACTTCATGTTTGACAGCCAAAGCCAGGATTTTAAAGTGCGTAAGGGTCCGGTCTTCACCAACCTGTTACTGGCTGATGAAATCAACCGTGCTCCAGCCAAAACCCAGTCTGCCCTGCTTGAAGTCATGCAGGAACATCAGGTCACCATCGAGGGAAAAACCTTCCCGGTGCCCCTGCCCTACATGACACTGGCGACTCAAAACCCACTCGAACAGGAGGGCACCTATTCTCTGCCTGAAGCCCAGCTTGACCGCTTTTTACTAAAAATCTCTATCGACTATCCCAAGTACCAGGAAGAAACTGCCATAGTGCATAGTGTTACCTCCAACCAGGTGGGCGACAGCCTGAATACCTCCGGAGTAAAAGCGATTCTGACCCCGGATAGGTTACAGCAGATACAGGCTATCTGTACCCGGATAGCAGTCGATCCCAGCGTCATTGATTATGCCGTACGGCTGGTACGTGCTACCCGGGAATGGCAAGGTCTGAGTATCGGTTCCGGGCCACGTGGCAGTATTTCACTCATCCGCGCTGCCAGAGCACAGGCTCTGATCCAGCAACGCGATCATGTCACCCCCGATGATATCAAGCAGATCGCCACACCCGTACTGCGACACCGGGTCGCCCTGTCTCCTGAAATGGAGCTGGAAGCCCATACCAGTGATGACATCCTGCGTGCCATACTGGATAGTATCGAAGCACCGCGTCAGTAACCAACCTCATGCTAATCCCCACCCGGCGCTTTTTGTTACTCCTGTTGCTACTTGCCCTGTCTGGTCTGGTAGCCAGTCTCTGGACACACATGACCATGCTGTGGCAAGGAGGTGTGATGGCAGTCACACTGGTTCTACTCATTGATGCAAGTCTGCTGTTCTTTCCACGCTATGCACCACCACAGCTCACACGTACATTGCAAGGCTCCATCCCCCTGGGCATAAAGCAGGAGGTCAGTCTGCAACTGACGCACACCGGGAGTGGCTCCCTTGCTCTTGAGTTATTTGATCATTTCCCCACTCAGGTAGAAGCCACTGGAATGCCGGTATCCGTAACACTAAAACCGTGTCAAACCGCAACGCTTGCGTATACTGTTATTGCCAGGGAACGCGGTAAAATACTGTTTCCCCGCGTGCAGGTACGCATTCACTCCTGGCTAGGCTTATGGCTGCGTAACCATTATCTTCCCGTGAAAACAAAAACCCGGGTATACCCTAATTTTGCTGCGGTTTCCCATATGGCTTTACTAGCTACTGACAACCGTTTAAGCCAACTTGGCATTATGAAAAAACGACGCCGGGGGGAAGGACAGGATTTTCACCAGCTCCGGGAATACCGTGATGGTGACAGCCTGCGCCAGATCGACTGGAAAGCCACCTCTCGCTCACGTAAATTTATCTCGCGCGAATATCAGGACGAGCGTGATCAGGAAGTAATCTTTTTGCTCGACTGTGGTCACCGTATGACCGCCAGGGACGATGAACTGTCACACTTCGATCATACGCTAAACGCCATGCTGCTACTGAGTTATGTCGCCCTGAAACAGGGAGACTCTGTAGGACTGGCAACATTCAGCGGCACACCGCGCTGGCTGGCTCCGCGTAAAGGCCAGCAAACCATGCAGTCACTTCTTAATACGCTATACGACCTGCAACCTTCTGCTGAATCTCCAGACTATACGCAAGCCGCCACTGAACTCCTCATTCGGCATAAAAAACGCGCACTGGTGATTCTGTTAACCAATATTCGGGATGAAGACAGCGAAGACCTGCTTCCCGCCATTCAGCTTCTAAAAAAACGCCATCTGGTTCTTCTTGCCAGTTTGCGTGAAGCCGCACTGGATGAAGCACTGGGACAGCCTGTTGAAGGTTTGTCCGATGCTATCCGCAGCGCCGCTTTGCATCGCTATTTGCAACAACGTGCCAGCACTTTTGAAACGCTACTTAATCAGCGGGTTCTTAATGTGGATGTGATACCCGACGAGCTAACTGTGGAGTTGATTAACGCCTATCTCACCATTAAACGCAGCGGATTATTATAATGTTCAGGGGCACTCTGGTACAAAACGGCACAACAGCGCTGAGCTCAGCTATTGAAAGCTACAGCAAATAGCAACTTGACTTTTGCCCGGTCGAGACTACGCTTGATGTCAATGGAACCAGGCCAAAGGAAGGACTCTCATGCACATGCCCCGTTATTCACTCGCCCTTTTGCTTTTCAGCACACTAATGATCACATCCTGTAGTCGTATGCCGACCATAGACTCGACCAGATCGACACTCACTAAAATGAAAAATACGGTCAGTTACGCCACACCCCGCCTGTTTAAACGCACTCCACCACGCTACCCTGCGGCCTTACCATTAAAAAGAGTGAATACTGCCAAACCCAATACCTGTCCACCGCCCAGGCGCCCCTTTGTATCGACGCACAGGAGCGCCCCTGCTGGTCAACGCAGGCAGCAGATTATCCCGGTGTCAGTACAAACTGCGGCTGTGGCTATTCGCTCTGCACAGCCTCCACGCCCGTTAACCTCACCACGAAGCAATCCACCTGCACCTTATGGGGTACCCTATACACCACCCGCTCCACAACAGCTGCCAACACTCAACCCCCAACAAGCCAACCAGCAATTATTTAATACGGCAAAAAGCGGCAATGCCGATCAAATCAATCGGCTCATACGTCAGGGCGCACAGGTTAACGCTGCAAATAGCAGTGGTGAAACCGCGCTGCATGCAGCAGCTTCAGCAGGAAATACAGCCACCGCACAAGCACTGCTACAGCAGGGTGCCAATATTAATGCACAAACCATCAATGGCTGGACACCTTTACATACTGCTGCCCGCTTTGGACGAGCTAATGTCGCCAGTTTGCTACTGACCAGGGGGGCACAACGCAATGCGCTTAACAGTGATGGAAAGACCCCCCTGCAACTTGCCAGGCAAGCCAATCAAGGCTCGACTATCAGCATGCTACAGCGTTAGCGTTAATGTGAAGTGACGAGTGCCTTCACCCCTTGTTCAGGATTTCACGGTTGGTTTGCTCTCTGAACATGGAGTCCGCGATACGAACACTTGGCATACGAATACAGTTATCAAGCACTTTGGGGCCATGAATGAATAACAGTTCCGGTTTCACATTGACATGAGGCATACCACCTTGAGCAGCACCAAGGCTCTCCCATTCCACCATGACCAGATATTGTGCAGGAATCGTATAGCCTTCCCAAACTTCAGCAGCACGTTTTAGTTTGGAGCCTGAGCTGTCTTTCATATCCTCCATAAGTGATCCCACCGTCGCGTGACCACTCCCCAGGCAGGAAAAACCGATACGCTTCAGGATTTGATAACCCACCATGCCATTGGTTTCTTTTAACTTGTCGAGAGTCTCTCTTTCTCCCGCTTCAAACTCGGCTTCCTTTCCCGGACGAACGATATGTTCCGCCATCACCGTTACTGTCTCTCCGGAATCAACCGCATAGTGATCGGCTTCTCCTGCGGCACTTTTTTTCAACCACTGGTTGAGTGAAACCAGCTTGGGCAAATCCGCATGAACAATACGATAAACGGGCTCTTCCGGGCCATCCAGCAGCACTTCACCACAGCGGGCACAGGTATCCACGACAACATCTTCAAAGGTTTCATGGAAATTCTCATGAGCTTCCCAGGAATCCCAGTAGGTGATCTGGTCAATCCAGATATGGGACAACTCTGCACCCATATCTGTACTGGCTCCCCAGCGCATACCCATGGGACAAGCCCCCCGTTGTTTCATCAGGTCAAAACCCTTGAATCCGGGTGTCAGTGCCGTGGCCAGACACATCTTTGAGCTGGCCTGCTTCATCATGCTCATCAGATTGGGATCATTTTTAACCAGAACACGATTAATCGCGACATAAAGTGGTGAATCGGGTTCTGCATCAAACAGTTTTTTTATATCAGACATGCTAGCTATCCTTATTTATTATAAAAGTTATGGGAATTATACCTGAATCTGTGACAGATTCAGGGCATTGACAGGATATGACAGGACGAGGTGGGAATACACCGGATATACGGCACCACCCGCCGGAGAGGTGCAGGTACAAACCTCCGGTGATCAATTCATGAGTAAATTATGAGGCCAGGCGCGTACTGGCAGGGAACATATTGGCAATCCGGCTTGCCATACTATCTTGTCGGTAAGAGATTTCGCGTACTTCTGGACGATTTACAAACTCACTCAGGGTAATAGCATCCAGAAACTCATACAGACGCACACTAAGATCTTCCCACAATTTATGTGTCAGACAGCGGTTGCCTTCGTGACAGTTTTTCTTGCCCGAACATCCCGTAACATCAATACTTTCGTCAACAGCCATAATAATATTAGCCACACTGATCTGTGATGCGGGTTTACCCAGTCGATAACCACCACCAGGGCCTCTCACACCTTCAACCAACCCTTGTTTGCGTAGTTTTGCAAACAGTTGCTCCAGATAAGACAGGGAGATCCCCTGACACTTGGAAATATCTGCCAATGTAACAGGACCATCAATATCATGGATGGCAAGATCCATCATGGCAGTGACTGCATAACGGCCTTTTGTTGATAATTTCATTTCCACCTTCTGCCGGCCCGATAGCGCCAACAACAATTACTGTTAAAACGCTAATATAAAATAACCCAGTAAAATGGTCAAGAATTATCGGTGCTAATTTCCTACCGTTTGAGTTGGTCTTTATCGTTTCACATTTTAATCCCTGAAAAACAACAACTCACTGACCCCGCAGCACTCAACCGGGAGATCAGCATACATACGAAGCACTAACAGTGCTCATCCTTATTTGATTCAATCCATTTTTCAAAGAATGTTATCAACAACTGGACATTACATACATAACATATTGATTAACAATATATTTATATAAAATCTGGACGCTCACAACCAGGATTTACTTTTTCTTGTCTTGATCTGATACAGTTTTAGCTGGGGCTGTATCTCCAGTACAGACAATTTACCAAGCCCCTTGCGAGTTTGATAAGCAGCACCGGTATCCAGGTAACAGATATTGCTAATATGAATGGGGTGTTCTACCGGGGTATGTCCCAGAATGACAAGATCGACTTCTTCCACCCGGTCAGTTGCGTTAGTAATACGATAATGCCGATACCGGTTTCTTGACCACAAAACATAGTTACACAGTTCATCATCTTCATGCAGGCTACTGACAAAGCGCTTCCAGGTCATGCCTGTCGGAATGTCGGCATGTACCAGGCCTATTTTTCCGGAGTTGGTGCTAACTTCCAGTGCAATGGGTAACTGACGCAGGCGTTCCCTGATCCGGATTTGTTCTTCGGGAGAAACAGATGTCCACCAGTCACCACCATTATTCGTCGTCCAGCTGCGATACATGGCTTTATCATGCTCTGATTCAATCAGCATGATTTCGTGATTTCCCATAATGGAGAAGAACCAGGGTTTATCCAGGAACTCAAGTACCCGATCGGATTGTGGCCCCCGATCGATCAGGTCACCGACAGAAAATACGCGATCCGTTGCTGGGTTAAAGCCTATATCCTGGAGTAAAGTTTCCAGTGCTTCAAACATGCCATGAAGATCACCCACAACGAAGTCTCTACCTTCCTTATTGATTGTATAATGTTTAAATGGGTTTGGGTTCATGTGTATTATAAATCTTCCAGGTTGCTTTTTATCAATTCCATGCTACAGAATCAAATAACGCAAAACCTGATCACTGTACGGTTTTTGAAATTCTCTGACTGGTCATTTAGCCCGCTCGGTGCGTTATTTTACATTAATAATCGGTTAAGCTAAACAGGTAAATCCGTGAAAAAGAAACAAATAATTTTATATAAAAAACCATTAAAAAACTTTCTTCAAGTTTTACGCCGGGTTATATGGTGTTCTATCGCATTCTCCGGTGCGTTATTTCTATTGGCCACCCTGTTTTGGTATAAGCAGATGCTGATAAGTGCCATGCTAACTGCAACTGCTGCATTTCTGTCTTTTCATCTCTTACAAAAGTACTCGGTTATTATTACTAAAAAGTGGTTTCAAAGTAGAGGCGGACAAGAGGAGGTGTTAGTTTTTTTAGATGAAGAGATGAACGGTCGATCCGCCAGAGACTTTTTCCAGCGACTGGAACAGGCACTCAAGATTATTGACGATAAGGCTTGATATCCTGCTTCCAGAGACTGCCAATCAGCAGTAACCAGGCTACAATAA
>WFWY01000135.1 GCA_015490895.1 Thiotrichaceae bacterium
AGGGGTAGTTGTACGAATAAAAAACAAAGAGGAAGCCAGGCAATGATACGTGTTTTTGTGTTAGGGGTAACAGTAGTCGTGTTGGTTCTGGTGGTTATCACGTTTTCTCTGGTTTTGGTCTTTGCAACTATCCGGTTGATAAAAAAGTTATTTTTTACGGGGCGTGATTATGTTGGTGGGCAGTATCAGCGGTGGAAAATGGAGCGGGCAGCGAAAGAGGCCGAAAAGAGAGTGCCTGATTTTCTAAAGCAGGCTGGTGAGCGCTTGCGTCATATTGATAGTCAGGTAGAGCAGTTACATCCGAAATGGCAAGGACGAATGCAACCCTTGATAAGGGAGGCGAAAACCTTGTGGCAAAGGAGCCTCGTGAACCCGGAGCAGTCAGATAATATCAGGTCATTTTTTACCGTCACCCTGAAAGCGCTAGAAGGGCTTACTCAGGCGTTGCTGGATATGCAAGGCGTGATGCAGCCAGCGGAGGCGGCGAAGGCACAACAAAATATAGAAAGACTCATGACAGATGTGTATAAATACCGTGCCCGGCTGGAATCAAAAAAGCGTTTTGATTTTCATGTCATGATGGAACTGATCAAGCAACGGTTGGGGAGGTAACAAACGCCTTGTCTGAACTTGGCAAGTTTGCATGTTCGGCTTGCCTCAGCTAGGGCAGCAGGTGTTCACCATTCATGAGCTGCTGGATAGTTTCACGTTCCTGAATCAGGTGCATTTTGTCCTTATCAACCATAATCTCCGCCAGTTTGGGGCGTGAGTTATAATTGGATGCCATGGTCGCTCCATAAGCACCTGATGAGCGCACGGCAAGTAAATCACCTTGCTCAATAGAGAGTTCGCGATCTTTGCCGAGAAAGTCACCGGTTTCACAGATAGGGCCAACGACATCATAGTGGCGTGTTTGGGCGTTGTTGCTTTTATCGACAGGAATGATGGCTTGCCATGCCTGATAGAGTGAGGGGCGTATCAGGTCATTCATGGCGGCATCGACAATGGCGAAGTTTTTGTGTTTTGAGAGCTTCAGATACTCCACCTGGGTGACCAAGATGCCTGCGTTGGCTGTAATGGCGCGTCCGGGCTCTATAATGAGGGTGTAATTTTTTAACGTGGGGTGGTTCTCAAGTAGTTGCCGGATATAATCTGCCGGGAGGGGTGGTTCTTCATCCCGGTACCTGACACCCAGGCCGCCCCCCAGATCCAGGTGTTCAATGTGGATGCCGGCTGTTTCCAGCTTGTCCGCCAGGGTGAGTACACGATCCAGTGCATCAATAAAAGGTGCAACGTCAGTGAGTTGTGAGCCAATATGGCAGTCTATGCCTGTGATATGGATATGCTCCATCTGGGCGGCTTGCTGGTATACCTGTTCAGCATGAGCGATTTCTATACCGAATTTGTTGTCTTTTAGGCCGGTTGAGATATAGGGGTGTGTGCCAGCATCGACATCCGGGTTGACGCGTATAGAAATGGGGGCTTTTTTACCCGTTTCTTTGGCGACTTCGTTTAAGCGTATAAGTTCTGCCTCAGACTCGATGTTAAAACAGTGGATCCCGACTGCCAGTGCACGAGCCATTTCATCTGCTCGCTTGCCCACTCCAGAGAAAACGATATTTTCAGGCTTTCCTCCTGCGGCAAGCACACGCTCCAGCTCACCAACGGAAACAATATCAAAGCCGGAACCCAGGCGTGCCAGAAGGTTCAGGATGGCAAGGTTGGCGTTGGCTTTAACGGCATAGCAGACCAGGTGGGGTTGTGTACCAAAGGCATCATCAAAGGCATGCCAATGACGTTCCAGTGTGGCACGTGAGTAGATATAACAAGGCGTGCCGTGGTATTGAGCAATATCTGCAACGGCAATATTTTCAGCGTATAGCGCTGTTCCCTGGTAGTTGAAATAATCCATTGCTAAGGTGTGTTCTGTCTGGATGTGGCCGGTGCGGAGGTGGGTGCCTGGTTTTCGTCAGGCAGGATTAGTTTACCTTTGTTGCCACAGCCACTTAACAGGCTTGTCAGGAAGAGCAGGACGACCATTATGAAAAAAAACTTATTTGCCCAGCACATTGATCATTCATTGTTTTTAAAAAAAGTGAACTGACTGCGGAACTGTTCTTCTGCTTTGTAGTCAGAGTAAGGGTATGGAGCTTGAGTGTCCCTGGCATCGTTTAGCTACAAAAAGAAGCGCCTTGTGATGCTCCGTACATTGACATCATAACCTGCGTAGTTGATCTAATAAATAGCTACGCCATAACACATTCTCTACGCTGGTTTGATGTCGTTTTCTTGTTGGTATGGTTCAGTACGATGCCCTGTTGGGCTCTGTTAGTTAAATGCCTGTCCTGCCTTGAATCCCATCTTTTTTAATATCATGGCAAGTGGGCAAAACCCGGTGAAAGAGGATTGCAACAGATTAAGGCCGACAAATCCGGTTAGCCATAACCAGTTGAGGTTAAATTTTACTGCCAGCAAGACGCTAACTAAAATGACGATGCCTGCGAAGGCGAGTACAACTCTGTCAATGCTCATTAAGGTTCTCCAGGGTGTTTATATCTATTTAGCGACTGTCAAGCTTAACATAGTTTCTTGGCTTTTCACCAGAATAGAGTTGACGGGGTCTGCCGATGCGGGATTCCGGATCTTGCATCATTTCGTTCCAGTGAGAAATCCAGCCGATTGTACGTGACAGCGCAAAGATGACAGTGAACATATTCAAGGGGATGCCCATGGCAAGCAGGATAATGCCGGAGTAATAATCTACATTCGGGTAGAGGTTGCGGGATTTGAAGTAGTCATCTTGTAAGGCAATTGTTTCAATCTCCATGGCGGTATCAAAAAGTTCTTGGTACCTGTTGCCGGGTTCCAGCTGCTCAAGAATGTCATGGCATGTCTTGCGGATGATAATGGCTCTGGGGTCGTAGCTTTTATAAATTCGGTGGCCAAAACCCATTAGCCGGAAGCGGTCGTTCTTGTCTTTTGCCCGGTCAATGTAATATTGCACGTCATTGTCAGAGTTCACGATGTCCAGCAGCATTGTGATGACTGCTTCGTTCGCACCACCATGGGCAGGCCCCCAGAGCGATGCGATGCCGGCCGAGACAGCTGCAAAGGGGTTGGCTTCAGAGCTGCCTGTTAAGCGTACTGTGGATGTTGATGCGTTTTGCTCGTGGTCAGCGTGGAGAATCATAATGAGATCCAGTGCTTTTACGAACAAGGGTGGTGGCGTGTATTCCTCCGTTGGCAGTGCGAACATCATATGCAAAAAATTGCCTGCATAATCCAGGTCGTTGCGGGGGTACATAAAGGGCAGGCCATGTGCGTACCGATAACTCCAGGCTGCGATAGTGGGCATTTTTGCGATTAGGCGGTGAGCCGCTTTCTGGCGCTGTTTGGGGTCATAGACATCCTCATGGTCATGGAAGAAAGAAGAAAGTGCACCAACAACACCAACCATAATGCCCATGGGGTGGGCATCTCTCCGGAAGCCGATAAAGAATTGTTTCAACGCCTCATGCAGCATGGTGTGATGACAGATATCGTTTTTGAATGTCGTCAGTTGTTTGCTGTCAGGGAGGTCACCGTAGTAAAGCAGGTAACAGACTTCCAGAAAGGTACTTTGTTCGGCAAGTTGTTCGATAGGGTAGCCACGATAGCGCAGAATGCCGTTGGCTCCATCCAGGTAGGTAATTGCGCTTCGACAGCTTGCAGTGGACAAAAAACCCGGGTCGTAGGTAAAGTAACCGAGTTCACGATATAAGGCGCGGACATCAATCGTAGCGATGCCTTCGGTTGGTCTCAGGATGGGTAGCTCCAGCTCCTTTCCGGTGGAGTTATCTATCAGGGTGACGGTATCCTTTTTCTTCATTCAGGGACTCTACGTAAACTGCAAAACGCGCCATTCTAGCAAAATGAGGACGTAAAGTTGAAAACTTTATTATGCGAGAGACCTTTGTACGCAGATATGACGGATCAGAAAAGGCTTGAACTCCTTCTGGTCGATCTAAAGATTCAGTCAGATAGTTCCTGCTAAGGAGACTCTGATCAAGTCATGAGAGGATTCCTTGCCGTGTAAGGCTCCTTTGTGATCTGCTGGACTGTTTTGCTATTGTAGGGGAAGAGTCACAGGGCAAAAGGGTGTGCTTGTGCCCAGGATGGGATAGGATGGTGTGATGAATAAGAGCAGCGCATGAGTTTGGGTATGAGTAAAAAAATATTTCTTTTTTTTCTGGTTATCTTGGGGGCGATCTGGTTATGGGTTGCCTTGGAGGAGGATAAGGGGCCTGTAGGGGGGGATATCATAGAGAGCAGGGCTATGGAGGATTTGCCCTGGCAGATTGATGCCAGCGATATTGCGATAACCAGGGTTTTCTCCACTCAGGTAGGTCGTGATACGCTTTCGATGCTGGTGAAGCGTTTGCAAAAGGTTCCTGAGATTGCGCTTTTTGAAGGCAAAGCGGGAGACCGGCTTATTGAAGCTTACTTTCCCAGGGTGGCGCCAGGTGTGTTGCAGGGGGCTATGGCGGCGGAAATGGATATGCAGGGCGTGGACTTGTCGGGTTTTGCCAGGCTTGAAAAAAAAGGCAAGCCAATGCCTAGTGGGCGCTGGAAGTTCACCCTTTCAAAGACAGGCATTATGAAGGCGAATACCTCAAGGATCTGGAAGCTGGTCTATTTTCCACAGGCTGACTATTCGGCGGAGCAGCTAGTACGTTTTTTTGGTGAACCCCAGTATAAAAAGCCATTTAATGAGTCGGTAGTGAATTGGTATTATCCAGAAAAAGGCTTGTTGATTACTCATGACAGGGAAGGACGAGAGTCTTTTTACTATGTCGCACAAGCGGAATACGAAAAATTGACACGAGGTGTTGAAAAAGAAATGACTGAAATGAGTGGACAACAATGAAAAAAACAGGTGAGCACTGGTGGGACGATAAGCAGTTAAGTGAACTGGATGAAAAAGAGTGGGAGTCGCTGTGTGATCATTGTGGGAAATGCTGTCTGCTAAAGCTGGAAGATGAAGACACAGGGGATGTTTATTATACCGATGTTGCCTGTCGGTTAATGGATGCTGAAGATTGTCGTTGTCGTGAGTACTCGCAACGGGAGGTGTTGGTGCCGGATTGTCTGAAATTGACAAAAGCTAACCTGGAAACGGTGGCCTGGATGCCATTAAGTTGTGCCTATCGGCGGATAATGGAGGGGAGGGGGTTGCCAGAATGGCATCATCTGGTCTGTGGAGACAAAAAGGAGATTCATCGACGTGGTTACTCCGTCGTTGGCAAATTTGTTTATGAAAATTGTCTGGACGGTGAAGAGATTGAGGAGCATGTTGTGGAATGGCCGCTACTAAACGGAAACAGGTAAAAAAAGAGTTGTACAAGTTGCGTGTCGATAAGTGGCTGTGGGCGGCGCGATTTTTCAAAACACGGCGGTTGGCCAGTGAGGCTATCAGTGGTGGCAGAGTGCATGTAAACCAGCAACGCGTAAAGCCAGCCAGGAATATTGTTTGTGGTGACAGGCTGGAAATCTCGCGAGGTGAGGAGGTTTTTGATGTTCTGGTTGTGGGGCTAAATGACCAGCGGCGTCCAGCTAAAGAAGCGATTCATCTGTATGAAGAATCTGCTGAAAGCATCGCGCGGCGTGAGCAGAAGCAGGCGTTACGTAAGCTGGGAGCGAGTGTGTCGCCAGGCAAGCGGCCGGATAAGCGCCAGCGGCGCAAAATACGTCGCTTTAAGCTGGATGGTAGTTAGGAGGTTGTTGGGGAGCTCGAAAATATAGATCAGCATAGGGTGGTTTATTTTTCCAGTCAGGATCCTGTCGGACTTTCAGGATTTGCCGGAGTAAAATGAAGGCTACCTGGCTCGGCCCATGGCGTAGTAGCTAAAGCCTTCTTTCTCCATGTTTTCGGGGTCGTAAAGGTTGCGTCCGTCAACGATGACAGCATCTTTGAGCAAAGCTTTGATCTTGTCAAAGTCCGGGCTGCGGAATTCTTGCCATTCAGTGACGATTACCAGGCAGTCTGCTCCTTGCAGGGCTGCGGTTGAATTTTCACATAAGGTCAACATTTGCGAGCCGTTATAAAGACGACGGCACTCGTCCATGGCAACAGGATCATAAGCTTGTATGTGGGCGCCTTCTCGAAGCAGGGTGTCAATGACTACGCGACTGGATGCTTCACGCATATCATCAGTATTAGGCTTGAAGGCAAGCCCCCATAGTGCAACAGTTTTGCCTTTCAGGTCGCCATTATAATGCTGTTTTAGTTTGTTGACAGGTTTGTCTTTCTGGCGATAGTTGACGGCTTCGACAGCGGCCAGCAATTCAGCTTGATAGCCTATTTCTCTGGCGGTGCGCTCTAAGGCTTGTACATCCTTGGGGAAGCAGGAACCACCATACCCGCAGCCGGGGTAGATAAAGTGGTAGCCTATGCGAGGGTCAGAGCCGATACCGATACGTACCTTTTCAATATCAGCACCCAGTAATTCCGCCATGTTGGATAGCTCGTTCATGAAGCTGATTTTAGTGGCTAGTAACGCATTGGCGGCATATTTAGTGAGTTCCGCGGAGCGTACATCCATGGTAATAATGCGCTCGTGATTACGGTTAAAGGGTAAATAAAGCTCATGCATGAGCTGTGTTGCCTTGTCAGATTCTGAGCCGATGATAATGCGGTCAGGTTTCATAAAGTCTTCAATGGCGTTACCTTCTTTTAAAAATTCGGGGTTGGATACAACATCAAAAGCGATACGGGCATTGCGTTGGTCGAGTATTGCTTGTACTGCCTGGGTAACCTTGTCTGCGGTGCCGACAGGAACGGTGGATTTATCAACGATAACCTTGTAATCGTTCATGTGTTCCGCGATGGACTTTGCCACGGTGAGTACATAGCTCAAATCCGCTGAACCGTCTTCATCCGGGGGGGTGCCAACGGCAATGAACTGTACGGTGGCATGCTGTATGCCTTCTTCTGCTGACAGGGTAAAGGAGAGTCGGCCTGCTTTTATATTGTCGATAACAATATCTTTGAGTCCCGGTTCGTAGATAGGAATTTCACCATCTAACAGGCTTTCTATTTTAGCCTTGTCCACATCAACGCATAAAACATGGTTGCCTACCTGGGCAAGACAGGCTCCAGTGACCAGGCCAACATAGCCGGACCCGTAAATGGTAATTTTCATGTGTACTCTTCTTTAATAATAGGGTTATAGATTCTGGAGGATATTAGTTTGTTTTTAAAATGCGGCGGATAATAGCAATATTTCCAGGTTTAAGGAAACTGAAAAATGCGGAGAATGGTAGTTGACATTAGCTGTTGATTCGCTCACAATTCCCCGCTCTTTTTGCTGGAGGGGTTCCCGAGCGGCCAAAGGGGGCAGATTGTAAATCTGCTGGCACTGCCTTCGGAGGTTCGAATCCTCCCCCCTCCACCATTAATTATATAATTAATATTATATAAGAGGTACATAGAGCGGGTGTCGTATAGTGGTAATACCTCAGCCTTCCAAGCTGATGCTGCGGGTTCGATTCCCGCCACCCGCTCCACTTGATTTCAGTAGACTGAGTTGCTGGAAGCCATTGGTAAACACTGTGATTTTTTGGCAGTTTCCTGATGAGGTTTCTCAGTGTCAAATTGATTTTTCGCCCATATGGCTCAGTCGGTAGAGCGCACCCTTGGTAAGGGTGAGGTCATCGGTTCAATTCCGATTATGGGCACCATTTTTTATTTAACGATTTGTACGGGGATGTGAACGATGTCCAAAGAAAAATTTGAAAGAACGAAGCCACATGTCAATGTAGGCACCATAGGTCACGTAGACCACGGCAAGACGACCCTGACGGCGGCGATTACCAAGGTAATGGCGGAAAAGATGGGTGGAGAAG
>WFWY01000136.1 GCA_015490895.1 Thiotrichaceae bacterium
AATATATTCACATTAAATAATATCTGAAAAACAGCCTCTCTCTCGTCGCCATGTATTTTTAACGACCATCGAGGGCAGGGGATTCATCATCGTCAAAACCAGCGGACTGGGGTATCAGCAGCTCGTCCGAAAGACAGAGGTATAGCAAAAGCCATTTCCTCTAAAATGAATTTTTTGTTTTAATCAAGAACTGATAGCTATCAACCGCATTACGCTCAGCCAACGGTAAAGCCAGGTCGATATGCAGGGTTTTTACCGAACTGGAGCGAGTAGGAACAATTCGCAACCCCAGCCCCACATCCGCCAGCACTTTCGGGTCTTTTCCATCCCCCCAGGCTGTCCCTGCATCCGCGAAAACAACGGCACCAAATTTGGCAATATGGAAAGGGTACCAGTTAAAGTGAAAACGGCGTTCTGCGGTGACCAGTGCACGTCTGTCTCCCGTTTGATAACCTGTCGGATAGCCACGCAGGCCATTGTTCCCTCCCAGAGTAATCTGCTCCCCGGGTAACAGGTTACTTTGCTGACTCACCTGGGCTGACAGGTAATAATCATTTCCCTTGTCATTAAACGAGTACCAGTCCCCTTTCAGGCTCACAAGCTCCCCTTGTTTGAGGCCATTTCCGAGATAGGCTCCTGCATTGAACTCAACAAAGCCCAGAGCTTTCTCCCCCAGCTTATACCCCTTGAAAAACCGGGTCGATAGTTTCAGTTGATTCTCATCCGAACCGAATTGCTGCTGTAACACGCCCACACCCGCTGTAAAGTTTGTCCCCAGTGCAACATTCTCCAGCAAATCCATCGTCATAAAGTTGCTTTTTTTGATGTATTTATCCTGATAATAGCTATATTCCAGCCACGGGTAGGATTCGGTTACCGAAGGTAATGCGCCCCCTGTGGCTGTTTGATAACGGTCATCACTGTAGAGCCAGCCTGCTTTAAACCGGGAAACATGATCATCAATCTTTCCCCTTGACCAACCATAGAAAAGTGAATAGGTATCTTTCTCCTGTACAACTTTATCGACAACCACCCCCTGTGCGTAAACAGAATTATCCTGTTTCAAACTGGATGCCCCTAGCCCCCAGGAGCGTCGGCTATCAAACTCAAAAAAGGGCAAACCCAGGTCAAATTCGTAACCCTTGCCATCCGAGTTATTCTGCAAGGTAACGGCCAGGCGTTTGCGTGAACCCAGGAGTAGTGGATCCTCATAGGACAATAGGGTAGAACTCCGTTCTACACCACTTTTATAGCTAAGCGACAGGCTTTTTCCCAAACCAAGCAGGTTATGCTCCTGGATTTCCACCCCAGAATCATTTTTACCACCTGAGCGCCCAAATGAAACACCGGGGGTAAGTGTCCAGACATCCTGTGTATTGACTTCAATGGTGACCTGTTGGCCACAGATGTCGACCGGTCTGACTGATGCTTCCTTAATATACCGGTTCGCCTGTAACAACCGTTCCGTTTCTCTGATTGTAGGAAGGTCGAAAGCATCACCCGTGGTAAACAGTAATTGCTGGCGAATAATGGACTCTCGTGTATTGATATGCAATCGGTTCGCCAACCGGTGCAGGGCCGTAGATTCATGGGGTATCGAGGGGTCAAAAACGTCTGCTGCGCGAACACGAATATCACCAATCGTTAAATGAGTGCGCTTTTCATCCGTTAACTGCCAGGGCGTACACTTCTCTTCTGCATGCAAAACCTGTATGACTGCTATCGTCAGTACTGCAAGCAACAAAGTCCATTGCGAATATTTTGTGAGCACCACTTCTTTCCCCGGCATTATTTCACCCCCTGATTCATTACTTTTATCATACCAGGAGCTTACCTGAGAATGGGAAACGTAGCGAAAATCACAGGAACATCATAATCCGGGCTTATTGAATGAGGTGAATAGTTATCTCAATAGTTCATATTATGATATTCATGGAATTTGCAGTCGCTTCTTAGTCTCGAACAAGCTCCCAGGAAATCGAACAAAAAACAGGGAGCAATACTGGAACGGTACGCCCCCCTCTTTTTGTTTACAACTCATTTTTATGACACATAACACATGAGACCTGGGTACCTTTTTTCAAATTAACCCGGAAGTTATCTACCTCTCTTCCAGGACATAAAGTCCCCCCTTCGCACTCCTCTATGATGAAGCTACGATCCCGTGATACACGTGATAATACCGTACCCTCTCCATTTTTTCCGTGACAGGCACGACAGGCATTGCGGTTTCTTTCTGCAATATTCTCATGCCCACCGTTGGCAAACCGGGTTCCTCCTACCGGGTGCATCCCATGTGGCCCATCCAGTGTGATGCCGAGTGACCCCTCTTCATGACAGGTTGAACACTCCGTAATGGATCCTGTGTGTCCTTGCAGTTGCCGGGAGGCAACATTATCGTTCGAAAGCGGGTTGGGGTTGGGCCAAATAGCATGGGTACTACCATGACAGCCTTCACACATCACACCCCCATGGCCTTTTTTACTGCCATCCTTATTACCACTCAGTCGATACAGGCTCTGATTCTCGGCGAAGCGTGAACTTGCTGAAACAATGGGTGAGGCACTTGCATCACTGGGCAAATAAGCCTGTACCAAACGCAACCCGTCACCGGCAACCAGTGCTCCTGGAGGATGGTTTGGTGTAAGCGCATCACCCGTATGACAGGACTGACATTTCGGTTCACTCGCCCACGGCACCCGTTTGGCCAGGTTCAAACCCTTGCCTGTTGCCAGGCCCTCACTAAAGTCATCACCAACCTGTGTCATATTGCCATGACAATCCTGGCACACAACACCTCCCTTGAACATAGCTCCTCGCAAACATTGGGTTTGTTTACCGGGGTGACACTGATAACAGGTTTCATTCAGTACACTGATTTCAAAGTTATTGACTGCGGGCCCTGTCATCCTCTGTGGATCATTCGGTGCAGGCATATCCGGGAACAGTGACTGCCCCTGAAACTGATAGTTTCCATGCGTGAAGTGCATAGCCCGGGACATACTGATATGGCGGGTCTGTTGTCGCCCTTTGATACCCGCAGCAGGCTCATCAATGGGGCCAACCTGTGCCAGATCCAGAGCAGGTGTATAATGACACTGGGAGCACTGCACCGGTGTCTGATTGGCCAGGCAATCCGGATCATTAGGATCCGCACTAGCATCACAGACTGCCGCAGTCCCATCCACGCTACTGGTATACTGGCTACCATGCTTGGCATCGTGCAACCGCAGTATATTGATCTTGGCTGCATTTAGCAGTCTCTCCGGCCCTGGGGCTGCTGCTTCCCGAATGACATCAAAATTGACGCTGGCAAATACCGTTGCGGCACCATTTCCGGCATCATCAGGATCGGCATGACAGTTCTGGCAATCCGCTTCACTCGCTACGGGTAGAACCACATCCACTGAAGCTAGCCCCTTCCCTGTCTTGTCATGTGCTGACACTTTCATCAATGGATAGGCATTGAGGCGACCCTGGTCATCCACCGGAAACATCGGGACGCCATCCGCCGCAAACCAGTTCACGCCTTGTATTGTCGAGCCAAAGGGAAAGTTGGCAAAAAAGGGTAATGTGGAATCAAAACGATCAAATTTCTGGGGCTCGTTAATGGCGTAGGGGTTGCTCGTACCCGGCATCTTTTGCTGCATGGCGGACAACCCCGGCAATACAGCAGGGTCGGGAACCGGAAGACCGACATCCGATGCCAGTGGTTCAAACAGGTCGAAAACCGTCGCTGGATATAAAAGACCATATCCTGCACCTGCCAGCGTTTTTCCACCTCCTATCGCTTCCCAAAAATTGGACTTGAAGACATTACCGCTATTACTGCTGGTCGTATTGATAGAATTAGCACCCGCCGGGTCAACCGGGCTGGAGGCCGCAGAATAGTAAACATCAGCCTGTTGATCCGTCAATATCTTTGGCAATGAGTTTGCTGTTCCTTTTTGTAGCACCTGTGCATGCACCACATTGAAAGGTGGTAAAATACTCATAATCTGGTAATCACGATCTGCACAATGCATTCCCAGGTCATTCGATGCCAGCACCCTGAAGTTAGCTGCTACGCCAGTCCCTCCTCCAGTGCCAGTACCTCCGCCGGTTCCATTGTAATCATCGTCCCTGTCGTCATCGGTACCATCATTATCATCATCGCTATCTTCTGAGTCATTGATACCATCATTATCATCATCAGAATCTTCCGAATCATTGATGCCATCGTTATCGTCGTCGACATCAAGGCCGTTATCCACCCCGTCTCCATCCAGATCATTATCGGAAGTGCCATCGTTGTCCCTGTCATTATCATTCAGGTCATCAATGCCATCTCCATCATCATCCGGATCATCCTTGTTATTGACACCATCTCCGTCATCATCTTCATAAACATTAATAATGCCATCACCGTCCCGATCCAGTGGATCATTTCCAGTACTGATCACAATTTTTTCCGAGGCCGTGGCATCCAGAACGACATCTTTTGGGCTATCTTCCACGCCATCCTGGTTACTGTCTTTATTCATCTGGGCACGAGACAGTACCAGATCAATATATTTCAAATCGATATCGTCATTACCTTGAAAGGCAATTCCCTTAATTCCCTGACGGTTAACGAGGCGAATGGGTGTAATGACCTTATCGACCGGGCTGTTTTCATTGGTTGTCATCACCAGGTGGCAGAATTTTCCCGTGGGCAGTTGCAAGCTAAACGGGTGCTTGCCTGTCGCTGCGGACTGATCTGATAGGGTCTTGTAATAGGAACCATCGTTACAAAATGCTTCAATCAAGGTTCCCGGTACTGTACCGGTTAAAACAAAATTAGCTTTGGCTGAGGCTGATGAGCCACCACCTCCACCACAAGCGGTAAGCAGTAACGCGCTGGATACAGCCCCCAACAGTGTTCGTTTTTTAAATTTCATTACATACTCCACGTGCTTACTGTCTGCTAACAGGCCGTGTTATTAAGGAGGCTCTGATTAAGTCCGGTCGAATTTCCTGTGAGATGAAATTCGTCAGTTTTTTGATAGAAAAGTTAGCAATAGTCATTCTATTGGTCACTTTTATAGCGAAAAAATGGCGATATTTCAGCCTCAGGAAAACGACTGGGACTTGATCAGAGTCTCCTTAACAAACAGGCAAACCCCGTGCCAATCACACGGGTTACAAGGCCTTGACCCTATGCCTGTTAGTCCCTGTCATTATCATCATCAATGCCGTCATTATCATCATCCGGGTCGTCAACATCATTGATGCCATCGCCATCATCGTCAGGGTCTTCCGTGTCATTGATACCATCATTGTCATCATCCGGATCAAAGCCATTCTGAATACCGTCGCGGTCATTGTCATTGGTTTGATCCTTGTCATTACTGTCATCAATGCCATCGTTATCATCATCCGTATCATTGACATCATCGACACCATCGTTGTCATCATCCGAATCGTCAACATCGTTTATGCTATCATTATCATCATCCACATCCCGACCATTGACGACACCATCGCCATCGAAGTCATTTTCATCAATGCCATCCCCATCTTTATCAGGATCCCGGCTGTCTTCAATACCATCGCCGTCATCATCGGTATCGTCCTTGTTGTTAACACCGTCTCCATCATCATCTTCATAAACATTGATAATGCCATCACCGTCTCGATCCAGTGGATCATTTCCGGCAGTAACAATCTGGATATTCGATGAAGCGGTCGGATCCAGTGATACATTTTTCGGGTTATCCTCTACCCCGTCCTGATTATCATCTTTTTGCATACCGGTACGATCCAGTGCCAGGTCGACATGGTTCAGATCAACATCATTGGTTCCCTCAAAGGCAATACCTCCCGTTCCCTGAGTATTGACAAGGCGTACGGGCGTCACTACCTTGTTGTTAGGGTCTGTTTCATTGGTTGTCATCACAACACGACAGGCCAATCCGGTAGGCAAGGTCAATGTAAACGGGTGCTGGTTCGTTGCATTGGTGACCGAGTTGGTTTTATAGTAAGAACCATCGTCACAAAATGCTTCAATCAAGGTGCCGGGCACTGTGCCAGTCAGGTTGAATGTAGATTTATTAGCCGATATAGGGGTTGTTGTAGAAGAGCCCCCTCCGCATGAAGCCAGTAAGATGGCGGCTGGCACCATAATGGCCATGGTTTTTTTAGTGAATTTCATAGTATACTCCTATTGCTAAGTTGCTTACTGGAAGATAATTGCTAAGTTTGTCCAACCAGTAAGTAGTTATCGATCCGGTGTTACAGCACCGGATCACCCTATACGGCAAAGGTTTCTGATGGCTTTCTAGTCGTCATCGTCCCCGCCTTTGTCATTCTTGTTGCTATCATCGCTGGAGTCACTTCCCTCGTTGATGCCCTCACTTTCTTCCTCATCAACATCCTGTTTTTCTTCATCACCTCCTTCGTTAGCGTCACTACCTTCGTCGGAATCACTACCTTCGTCGGAATCATTACCTTCGTCGGAATCATTGCCTTCGTCGGAATCATTGCCTTCGTCGGAATCATTACCTTCGTCGGAATCACTACCTTCGTCGGAATCACTACCTTCGTCGGAATCATTACCTTCGTCGGAATCACTACCTTCGTCGGAATCATTACCTTCGTCGGAATCATTACCTTCGCTGGAGTTATCTCCATTATTTGAAGAACCACTGTTAGTATTAGTACTAATAGCTATGTTTCCTCCGTCAGCAGCACGCCCACCGCTAGTACTGTTTCTTTCCAGCTTTGTCGCTAAAATAGTGCCATTCGTCTGGACGATTCCTTTTATTTCTATATCATCTCCAACTTTCAGTTCATTGATCGTTAGTGGTGAAACCTCCAGATCACTTTCATCCACCATCAATGTCGAAGCATCCAGTAGAATGATCTGACCGTTTATTTCAATCTCATTGCGATCCACAGTAATACTTTGCACATTTCCTTCTAGCTCAATCGTTGCCTCGCTTTCTTCAAACTCAAACGAGATCTCCGTAGCAACCAGTACCCCTGCAGTATTAACAACACCTTCCACCTCAACAAAAGAGTTCAGCGCCAGTCTACTGGCAGGTGCATTTTTGTATTGCGTGGCTGAAGTGGTTGTTACAGGCAAGCCATTTACTTTAAACTGTGTTAAGGACTGAAAGCTTGTCACCTGTCCCTCAATCTCTGCCTGGGTTTTGCCCGTCAGATCCAGATACTCTTCTTTTAGTTCAACCAGATCCGCAATCAATATATTGCCACTCACTGCTGAGCCACTCTTCACCTCAACGAACTGACCATTCTGAACCCCCCGACTTGAGAAACCCACTAAAACTGCATTACTGTATTCAACAAGGATATTACCAATCTTAAACGCCTGGTTAGTCGCTTCTGAGACGGTGCCTTTAAGCTCGTTCTGAGAAACATCCGGAACAAACTGTGCTTGTTTTAATGTAATACTGGTTGCTGTAATCAACCCTGTCGCATCTTTAATGCCTGATATTTCAACGATATTTCCCTGCACCAGGTCACTCAACAGGTTAAACCCGTAAAAAACAGTCAGCGCATCTGTATTAACCAGCTGATCCAGCACCTTAAGGTGTTTGTTATCCGTAGACACTTCAGTCACGGCACCTTCAAGAAGGTCGTTGAAAATCACTTCATCTGCAAGACCTGTTGTGCCATTGGGGTCAATCACCCCATTGATGATTATAAATTCACCTACTCGATACTCAGCCTGCCCTCCTGTAGCCACACTTCCATCACGAATAAAGCTCGCATTGTCAGTATTAAAACGAATACCATTAACGAAAATACTACCGAAATTGGTAATCCGGCCCATCGTGATTCCCGTTCCACTAATGCCTCCCTCAGCAACCGTAGTGCCACCACCGCCGCACGAAGTAAGGGCGAGCGTGACTAGAACTGTCACTATGAGGTACTTTATCGGTGAACTTATTTTCATACTCTGCCTTCTCCTGGTTCCCACCCTGCTTTCACGGAAATACTTGATTTATAGCTATAAGCTAGTGCAATATTTAGTCTTGTGCCACTTTATATGTTTACTCGACACGCCGTGTATTTACCTCCTGCTATAAAACCTTGTCATTTTTTGTGATTATATTCCCAATTATTGTTTTTGGCAAACTTTTCTTTCCCTTCAACCGTAAGCATATAGCCGTCAAAATATCCAGAAGACACCCTGAAACCGCGGCACACTCGGCAGACATAGAAGGAATATAAAAACGCGGTACAGGTATATAAGGAAGCATGGGCAAACTTGCCAGGAAGTTCGCCCAACAACCCAACACCGTCATTGGATAAAGATCGAGGGTTTTAGATGGGAAGTAGCCAGGTTGGCGCTGAGGCATGAAGCCCAACAGGGCATGGGTCTGTCGGGTTGAGGTTCCTTCGTCACCGCCAACCTGCAAAAGCCCTTTACCTATAGAGACAATAAACTGGACGATATACTAGCTCAATATATTCACAGTAGTGCAGCAGTAATACTGCGCGATGGAAGTTAACCAGGAAGCTGTTGTCCAGGAATAGAAAAGTAACGTGTGCTCAATAATGCTTTAGAACCGGGCACTTTAAGCCCTTAACAAATCAGTTATTGCTTGTTTTCTGTGCTATAGTGCAGCCACCGGTTCGGTGTTATACATTAAACCGAAAATGCACGACATCCCCTTCCTGTAAAAGATAGTCCTTACCTTCCAGACGCCATTTTCCTGCATCTTTGGCGCCCTGCTCTCCCTTGTGCTGTATAAAATCATCATAAGCAATCACTTCGGCACGGATAAAACCCTTTTCGAAGTCAGTATGAATTTTTCCAGCACCTTGTGGAGCATAGGCACCTTTTTTCACAGTCCAGGCTCGAACTTCTTTTACACCTGCGGTGAAGAAGGTTTGTAAGTCCAGTAACTCATAACCCGAACGAATCACCCGGTTCAGTCCGGCTTCTTCCAGCCCCATCTCTTCAAGAAAATCTTTCTGTTCGTCTTCCTCAAGCTGGGCTAATTCTGATTCCATTTCTGCACAAACAGGTATCGCCACAGCACCATTCTCACCCGCGATTTCCTCTACTTGCTGTAGGTACGGATTATTCGTAAAACCCTCTTCACTAACATTTGCAATAAACATCAAGGGTTTAACCGTGATCAGGTGTAATTCTTGCAGGTAAGGTTTGTCATTATCTGCCACTTCAAATGAACGAGCCGGCTTGCCTTCACCCAGGTGGGTAGCTAATGCTTCATACAGTGTTTTTTGAGCAATAGCATCCTTATTACCTGACTTGGCGATTTTACTCACTCTCAATACTGCTTTTTCAGTCATTTCAAGATCGGCCAGCGTCAATTCGGTGCTTATCACTTCAATGTCATCTGCCGGATCAATTTTACCCGACACATGCACAATATCATCATTTTCAAAACAACGAACGACCTGGGCAATGGCATCTGTTTCGCGGATATGTGATAAAAACTTATTGCCCAGACCTTCACCCTTTGAAGCACCTTCTACCAGGCCAGCGATATCGACAAATTCCATCGTCGTGGGCAGGACTCGCTCAGGTTTAACAATTTTTTCCAGTTCCTTTAAGCGTAAGTCAGGAACAGGAACAATACCCACATTCGGTTCAATCGTACAAAAAGGATAATTTTCAGCCTGAATGCCAGACTTGGTAAGCGCATTAAACAAAGTGGATTTACCCACGTTCGGCAATCCGACAATTCCACATTTGAATCCCATTTTTACACCTTAACCTATTACCCTAATTCTGATATAGAACCTGAATTATTATTCACTTCGACACAATGAATAATGATTCAAGTAAAAAGACCCTGACATGAAGCAGTCACAGAAACTGGCTAACCCTTTTCCACATTGTCCTGCGTATGCAACTGATTCATCGCTTTTTGTATCTCACCACCCACGACCTGATCAATGACAGTCAGTGCTGCATCCATCCCTTTTCTAATCTCAATTTCATCTCTGCTACTGGTCTGTGATAATACATAATCAACAACTTTACGCTTGTCCCCAGGGTGGCCAACACCAATACGCAAACGCTTGTAGTCTTTACCCATATGGGCATGAATATCACGCAAGCCATTGTGACCACCATGGCCCCCTCCTTCCTTTAATCGAACGACACCGGCAGGGAGATCAATCTCATCGTGTACGACCAGAATTGCTTCCACAGGTATTTTATAAAAAGAACTCAGCTGTTTCACCGCCAGACCACTGCGATTCATAAAGGTAGTTGGTTTTAGCAGCCAGACAGAATGTCCGGACAGTATGATTTTACAAGCTTCACCAGAAAATTTGCTTTCGACATGGAATGTTTCCCTGGCTGTATCTGCCAGAGTATCAACAAACCAAAACCCGGCATTGTGCCGGGTTTTGGTATATTTGGCCCCGGGGTTACCGAGACCAACAATCAGCTGTACAGGTGTACTTGCCATGAAGAACTAATAATTACTCAGCATCACCTGCTGATTCACTGTCAGTACCTGATTCACTGTCAGCACTCTCTTCTCCGGCATCTTCGACCTCAGTTTCAGTTTCTGCACGAGGTGCCTGGATGGAAACAACACCTAAATCCATCTCGGCCTTATGCTCGTCATCCGCTTCTTCCATGTGCTGCAAGGCAAGCAATTCCACGCCTTCTGGCATGGCAATCTGAGTCAAGTGAACAGCATCTCCAATTTCCAGACCTGAGACATCTACTTCTATCGCTTCAGGCAAATTACCAGGCATACAGGTGATCTCTACTTCGTTGATCTGACGTTGTAAAATACCCCCTGCCTTGATACCAGGTGCCAGGTCTTCGCCCACAAAGTGCAGTGGCACAGAAGTTTGCATAGACTCAGACATCTTGATCCGCAGCAAATCGACATGCAAGATTTTTGGCTTGACAGGATCACGCTGATAATCCCGGATAATGACATTCTCTTCTTCACCGCCGTCAATCTCGACTTTCAAGATAGAAGAGAAAAAACTCTCTTCCATTTCGTAGCGAAGCAGCTTTGAGTGTTCCAGTGAAACCGTTTTAGGCTCTTTTCCGGCACCATAGATAATGGCGGGAACCTGCCCTTCTTTACGCAGGCGGCGGCTCGCACCTTTTCCCTGCTGTTCACGCGTTTTAGCGTGCAGTACTATCTGTTCAGACATAATTTACCCTTCTGTAAAAATAATAATAGCCAGACCGCGACCAGGCTGACTATTGAAATATGAATCGGCTTTTGCCAGCGATGTAAACCAGCTAAACCTCTTCTATAAATAACTCGCTTACGGACTCTTCAAAATAGATTCTGTCGATGGTTCGAGCCAGAATCTCCGAAACGCTAAGCTGGCGGATTCTAGCACACTTTTGGGCTGCTTCGCCAAGAGGAATTGTGTCTGTTACCACTAATTCATCCAAAGATGAGGATTCAATGTTTTTTATGGCATCACCGGAGAGAACTGGATGAGTAGCATAAGCCACAACCTTGATTGCGCCTTTCTCTTTCAGGGCGGCTGCCGCATGACACAAGGTACCCGCAGTATCGACCAGATCGTCGATAATAATACAGGTTTTTCCATCTACATCGCCCATTAAATGCATGATGGCGGAGACATTGGGTTTAGGTCGACGTTTATCAATAATCGCCATACCTACCTCTCCACCCAGCAGCTTGGCAAGTGCCCGGGCTCTTACCGCGCCCCCTGCATCGGGTGAAACGACCGAAATATTCTGATACTGGTGCGTATTAATATCGTGAGCCAGCACACCGACTGCGTAGATATTATCAACCGGCAGATCAAAAAAACCCTGTACTTGTTCGGAGTGCAAATCAATCGTGAGCACCCGGTCAATGCGACTACTGGTCATCATATCTGCAACCAGTTTCGCAGTAATAGGGACCCGCCGGGAACGGGTACGCCTGTCCTGCCGGGCATAGCCGTAGTAAGGAACCACCGCCGTAATACGCCCGGCTGATGCGCGATACAGGGCATCAGCCGTGATTAATAATTCCATCAGGTTGTCATTGGTGGGTGCACAGGTAGACTGAATGATGAAGACATCCTTACCACGAACATTCTCCAGAATTTCTACATGCGTTTCACCATCACTGAAATGGGTGGTCGTTAAATTACCGAGGGAGATACCAAGTGTTCCAGCGATTGACTCTGCAAGCTGAGGGGTGGCTGACCCTGCGAAAATCATCATCCTGTCTTTTCCAGACATGAGTGGTCTCGTCTATAAGTAGTTAGCGCATCAGCAACAGAGAGTCGCCAGGAAGATCCGCTAAATACAAAAAATAAAATGGCTGGGCCGGCAGGATTCGAACCTGCGCATGCCAGGATCAAAACCTGGTGCCTTACCGCTTGGCGACGGCCCAACAGAATGGATATATGCTAATTTTTCATAATAACTATAGTATGACTACAGTTTACAAGAAAGCCTCTAAAGGTGAAACATTGACACCCCTGGCGACAAAGCCTTCCCATTTATCAGGCAATTCAGAGAGTATAGACTCTGCAACCTGCTGCTTTTCCACAGCTGCAAAAATACAACTGCCACTACCGGTCAAGCGGGCGGGGGCGTAATC
>WFWY01000137.1 GCA_015490895.1 Thiotrichaceae bacterium
CATCAGGCGCTATCCCCAGTGTTTTACGCGCCTGTTGCTGATTGCTGATCAATGGAATTTCATCCGCCAGGGGATGACCAACAAAAGCCACCGGAATCGCATGCTGGCGGTAAAAATCCGCCTCAAAGGGAAAGAGTGTCAACATCAGATCCAGATTACCTTTCATTTTGTCAACACGTTTGGAGCGCCAGGCCCAGACCGAAGGACTAACGTAATGGGCAACAGGGATACCCGCCTGGTGGAGCCTGGACTCCAGCTTAAGATTAAAATCCGGGGCATCAATACCAATAACCAGATCAGGCTTGTTTGCCAACCAGCGCCTGATCAGCGAGCGACGAATGCCCAGCAACTCAGGCAAGCGCCGAAGTACTTCGGTGAACCCCATAACGGCCAGCTTTTCCATGGGATACAGGCAACGACACCCCTGCCCGGCCATTTCCTTGCCACCAATACCTTCAAACTGAAGTTCCGGGTTAAGTTGTTTTAGTGCAGCCATGAGGCGACTGCCCAGAATATCCCCTGATGTTTCACCCGCTATAATGGCAATATGTTTGATTGACATGCCCTAGCGAATAATCCCGCGCTCCGTGATCTCACAGAAACGGATAAGCTCATCGATATCATCATACCCCGCATGTTCTTGTTTGAGCCGGTCAAGTGCTTCTTTAAATGGCAGATTAGAGCGATACAATATACGATAAGCATCCTTAATACGCTGAATGCGAGGCTTATCATACTGGTGCCGCTTCAAGCCCTCTTTGTTAATTCCCCTGGGGATAGCAGGCGCCCCCATAGCCATCACATAGGGTGGGATGTCTTTCCCCACCGCTGTTCCCATACCTGTGAACGCATATTTTCCAACATGGCAAAACTGATGGATCAGGCTGAATCCACCCAGAATGGCATAATCATCAATACGCACATGCCCTGCCAGAGTCGTACCATTGGCAAAGATAGTATGATTACCAACAATACAATCGTGCGCTAAATGCACATAGGCCATTATCCAGTTGTCATTGCCCAGAACGGTTTTACCAATATCCTGCGCTGTGCCCCGGTTGAAGGTACAAAACTCGCGAATGACATTGCGATCGCCAATAACCAGTTCGGTCTTGTCATTATCGTTAAATTTTTTATCCTGAGGCACTTCACCCAGGGAAGAAAACTGATAAATCCGGTTATCCTTACCAATACGGGTTGGTCCCTGTATGACAGTATGTGGGCCTACCCAGGTACCAGAGCCAATCGTGACATGCTCACCTATAATGACATAAGGTGATATATCCACATCGTCTGCAATCACAGCAGATTCATGCACGATAGCTGTTGGATGTATCACCCGGCTTGCTCAGTGACGACACAGGTGATCTCGGCCGTAACCGCACGTTTACCATCAACCAATGCCTGAGTTTCAAATTTCCAGATTTTACCTTTACGTTTTGTGAGTTCAGCACGTAACTCCAGTTGATCTCCCGGCACTACCTGCTTGCGAAACTTCACTTTATCTACCCCTGCCAAAATATAGAGCTTGTCGGTTTCAGGTGCTTCCCCCATAGTACGGAACCCCAATAATCCAGTAGCTTGCGCCATTGCTTCAATAATCAACACCCCCGGCATAATGGGGAATTCAGGAAAATGTCCTTGAAAGAAAGGCTCATTGATAGATACATTCTTAATACATCTGATATTTTTCCCTGGTTCCACTTCCAGCACCCGATCAACCAATAAAAAAGGGTAGCGGTGTGCTAAGAAGGTTTTTATTTCAGTAACGCCCATCACTCCTGACATTTAAGATTCTCTCCCATCCGTATTTTCAATAAGTTTTTTCACTTGTTTTTGCAGTTTTTTCACAGTCGTTGTCAGTTCAGACAGTTGTTTGAACCGGACAACATTCCGTCGCCACAAACCGGTTTCAGAAATACCGGTACCTGATGAGTAGGAGGTATAAGGCTTACGCAATGAGCCTGTCACCTGACTCATGCCTGTAATCATAACCCCATCCGCTATATCCAGATGACCTGCCATCCCTGTGGCGCCGCCTATTTTGCAGTTCTTGCCTATCTTTGTACTGCCGCCAATACCACAGCACGCAACAATAATGGTGTTATCACCTATCTCGACATTGTGTCCAATTTGTACCAGATTATCTATTTTTACACCATTGCCAATGACTGTAGAGCTAAGTGCTGCTCTGTCAATCGTTGTATTTGCACCAATTTCAACATCATCACCAATACGTACATTGCCCATTTGTACAATACGTTCCCACTGCTCTTCATGAGGTGCAAAACCAAAGCCATCGTCACCAATAACAACACCAGAGTGAATAATGCAGCGTTCACCTATCTGACTTTGTGCATGTAGTGTCACATTGGCTCGAATCTGGGTATTGTCACCTAATTTTGTCCCTGCTCCTACGACGCTACCAGCACCGATTACACAGTAATCTCCAATGCTCACACCCTGCTCAACAACTGCCTGGGCAGCAATGCTGACCCCTTTTCCCAGCGTGACAGATTCATGCACAACTGCGGTAGGGTGTATACCTTGCTGTATCGCAGGATAAGGAGAGAAATGCTGTGAAGCTCTGGCATAAATGTAATAAGGGTTATCATGTAACAACACCGTTCCTGCAAAGCTGCCCTGGTATTCCGGTTTCAAAACGACTACTGATGCCTGACACCGCTCAAGTTTCGGCAAATACTTTTCTTCTGTAACAAAGCATAAATCACCTTCCGTAGCAGAATCCAGTGTCGCTATCCCATGTATTGCCAGTGTTTCATCTCCGCGAATAACTGCTCCGGTTTGTATGGCCAGTTCTTTTAATAGCAGCGTCACAGGCGTGTTTTTATCGTGTTCGGAATCACTCGCCATTACTTTCCTTCCCTTGAGTTTTCTCAGCCAGACTTTTTTGTTTCTCTGACTGTAATTTTTTTGCCAGATAACTCAGGACTTTTTTGGTAATATCCACGCGCTCACTGGCGGACACAAAATCCTGGATAACAATATCAATATGCTCCTGCTTTCTCACTTCAGCAATAGCCTCAAAGACGGCTTCCTGAACATCATCCAGTGCTGCACTTTTGGCCAATCTCAGAT
>WFWY01000138.1 GCA_015490895.1 Thiotrichaceae bacterium
ACACTGGAGCCACAGGCGCAACTGGAGCTGATGGCGCGAAAGGCGACAAAGGCGACAAAGGCGACAAAGGTGATACCGGAGCCACAGGCGCAAAAGGCGACAAAGGTGATACCGGAGCCACAGGCGCAACTGGAGCTGATGGCGCGAAAGGCGACAAAGGCGACAAAGGTGATACCGGAGCCACAGGCGCAAAAGGCGACAAAGGTGACACTGGAGCCACAGGCGCAAAAGGTGACAAAGGTGACAAAGGTGACACTGGAGCCACAGGCGCAACTGGCGCGAAAGGTGACACTGGAGCCACAGGTGCAACGGGTGCAAAAGGTGATACCGGAGCTACAGGTGCCACAGGTTCTACGGGTAGTGCTGGTCAAGGCTTCTTTGACTGGTTCCGTAACACCATTGGTGACTTTGATGGTAACGGCGCAATCAACCAGGGCGATGTTCGCGCATGGCTGAAGGGTGATAAAGGTGACACTGGAGCCACAGGTGCAACGGGTGCAAAAGGTGACACTGGAGCCACAGGCGCAACGGGCGCAAAAGGCGACAAAGGTGATACCGGAGCTACAGGTGCAACTGGCGCAAAAGGTGACACTGGAGCCACAGGTGCAACGGGCGCTACAGGGCCACGGGGACCACGGGGACCACGGGGACCACAGGGACCACAGGGACCACAGGGACCACAGGGACCACAGGGACCACAGGGACCCGCAGGGCCTGGCGGTGGTATGCCTGGCATGGTGCAAGGGGGTAAAACCTACGGAGCCATGGCCACCAATGGTATGTTCAATCGTGGCTCATTCACCTGGGATGGTGGATCTAGAGCCAGGTTATGGACTGACCAAGGTGAAATCTGGTTCAGTGGCGTTAGAAAAGGCTCTGATGGACGCCTGACTGCGAGAGCAGGCTGGGGTCGTATCGGTAGCTGGAGAGGTGACCTGAGGGATACCACTGGTGATGGAAAAGTGCTGACAATCGGCACCCAGAAGAGTGATGGTTCCTTTGACCTTTCAGCGGAGCTGAAATACGGTAAGACTTTAACTGCCAAACTGAGTTAAGCTCAAACCGTTAGGTGACTCCGGGTCTTTGTTGGATCCGGAGTTGCTGCTGAAAACCGGAATCCCCATAATATTTTTGTATTGTGGGGATTTTTTGTATCTAGCGTTAACGCCGTCTATCTCAGGCTATTAGATAATGTAAATATGCTGGAATACAATTAGTTCTGGGCTCGAAATACCTGATAGGAATCTTGATTAATAGTCTTTGCCTAATTGTCAGGATGGATTTTCTGGCAACGGCTCTGTGTTGCCAGACAGCGGTATGCTCCTGTACCGGTGTGACCCGCAGATGTAGTTTATTTAATTTACTGTGGGTTTCGAAATCTATCTGACCGGTACTCGAAGCAAGTTCTATTAATAAAGATTCTTTAAGGCGGCTCTGATTAAGCCCGGTCGAATTTTCTGTGAGATGAAATTCGTCAGTTTTTTGATAGAAAGTTAGCAATAGTTATTCTATTGGTCACTTTTATAGCGAAAAAATGGCGATATTTTATCAGCCTCAGGAAAACGATTGGGACTTGATCAGAGTCTCCTTAAAAAGCGCAGAAATAAAGCGCAGACGTTTTTCCCATTGCAGGCAAATGACAGCACTAATGACGTTACGACTATCACATTACAGGCAGCTATCACTGCGAAAAATAAGCCGCGAACTAATGCAGTGGAGAAACGTGTTATGTAATAAAAAAAAGGAGATTTCCTTTTCTCTGGATGATCCGGAAACGGTTTATACAGTACAGATGAGGCCTGTACAACACGTTATTCTGGATTACTATGAAACGGGTCTTCTGGTAGAGATAGATGGAGTGCCTGCATCCATTTGGTTAAGGTCGTGGCCCATGGAACGCCGGATTAAAACGTATCTGGCGGGTAAAAAGCTTGAGAGTTTGCCGGTAGACTTACGAGCAGAGCTTCTGGAAATTGCCTGGAGGCCGATGCTGTCCATCATTATGTTCCATACCAATGCTCGTGTGCGTGTGTTGAATTTTTTAAAACTGAAACCCTCATCAGTGAATAAATTTTCACTGAACATCACGCTGCGCGATAACAAGACACAACAGGAATCCAATATGGTGATGCTGATGCACGATCGCTTACTACCTGTTATGCAGAGGGTCATAGGTTACTGGCCAAGTCACCAGAATCAGTCTTTTTGGTATCAGCAGCAAACGCGGTTATGGCTACAGGCAGGTACACTTGAATTGTCCTTGCAGGAGCTTGCCACACTGGAACCGGCAGATATCCTTATGATGGAACACCAGGGAGCCGATCACCGCTTATATTTGCGCGTCAGCATACATCATTACTTTCAGGTTTCTGAGGAAGCCGGGCAATTAACTATCGAATCAGGAATTCAGACCATGTCAGATGAAAACGCAAACGGTAACGATGAAGTCATAGCAGCGCTGGAAGAAGTCCCTGTGCGCTTGACGTTTGACCTCGGTGAACTCGTACTCCCTTTTAGTGAAGTACGGTCGCTCACTCAGGGCTATACCATTGATCTTAATGTGCCTGTTAGTCAGGCAGTGACGATTCGTTCCATGAATAAAATTATCGGTACTGGTGAGCTCGTTAATATTGATGGTCACATGGGTGTGCGTATCATCAAACTGCTTGCCAGGCAGGCTCCCCAGGTAAGCTCTGTGGAAAACACAGATGGATAGTTTTCCTAATCCCATTGTTCTAATCGGACTGCTGGCACTATTCGGTCTGGCACCTTTTATCGCTGTCCTGATTAGTTCATTTGTAAAAATCGTTGTTGTGATGCATATGATCAGAAGTGCACTGGGTTTGCAGCAGGCTCCACCGAGTCTTGCGATTAATGGCATCGCTATTATTTTATCCATGTATATTATGGCACCTGTTGGTATGGAGGCATTTGAACGCTTTCAGGAGCATGATATTTCAATTACAGATATTCAAAACCCAGGGATGAAGGCTGCCATTGAAGATAGTATTGTGCCTGTGAAAGACTTTCTTCGACGGCACTCCAGCAAGGAAGAATTACAGTTTTTTTCGCAATCGACTAAAAAGTTATGGCCACCAAAATATGCAGAAAGTGTCACGGAAGATCACTTGCTGGTGTTGACTTCTTCTTTTTTAGTGAGTGAGCTTACTTCTGCATTCCAAATTGGATTTTTAGTGTATTTACCCTTTATCGTGATTGATTTGATTGTCGCCAATATATTGATTTCAATGGGAATGATAATGGTGGCGCCGATCATGATCTCTCTCCCCTTCAAGGTGCTTCTTTTTGTACTTATTGATGGCTGGTCGAGACTGACACACGGCCTTATTTTAAGTTATCACCAATGATGATGGTTCAGTATGGGACATGAATTTATTACACATCAGGCTTCTCTGGCACTGGAACTTGTGTTGTATCTATCCTTGCCGATTTTGGTGGTTGCAACCCTGGTGGGTTTGATTGTCAGCCTGTTACAGGCCTTAACCAGTATTCAGGAACAAACCTTACCTCATGCTTTTAAGTTAGTTGCCATTATTGTTGCAATATCTGTCACTGTTCGTTGGCTCGGTCCCGAGCTGTACGAATTTGCTGTGAATAACTTTAGCCAGTTTCCACAACTGGACAGGTAAAAACTATGACGATCGCCGGTTATGAGCAAATGTGGTTTCTATCGCTCATTTTAACGGTGCCCAGAATATTAGGTGCATTTCTTGCCATGCCATTTTTGGGTCGTACAATCTTGCCCGGTCTGGTGCGTAATGGTCTTGTGGTGGTGATTGCTGCTTTCGCCTCGCCCATTACACTGGCTTCTGTGGAGGCGGTTCCTCTGGATGCACTACAGGTTGGTTTTTTGCTATTAAAGGAAATGTTGATTGGTTTTATGATGGGCTACCTCATCAGTATTCCTTTTTGGGCGGTTGGCTCAGCGGGTTTTTTTATAGATTTGCAAAGTGGCAAGATGAGTGCACAGATGTTCTCCAATATTCTGTCGGATCAGACATCTCCGTTGGGAGATTTTTTGTCCAAGTTTGCTGTCGTCCTGTTATTTACGACGGGCGGGTTTCTGATTATCGTAGAAGTATTACTCAAAAGCTACCAGGTTTGGCCAGTCCATAGCTTTTTCCCTCACTTGAATATAGAGGGGGCGGGGGTATTTCTGCATCAGTTTGCGCTACTATTTTATACGGCAGTACTGATTGCAGGGCCTATAATTGCCACGATGTTTATTGTTGAGCTGGGGTCTTCAATTATTACCCGTTACGTCCCCCAGTTAAACATCTTTATTTTGCTGATGCCTATCAAGGCGGGAATCGCTGCTTTTCTTCTGGTGTATTACATTCAATATATTTCTGCTTATTTAAGAGCGTCATTTTTACGTTTTGGAGACTCATTTCAGTTACTGGAAGAGGCGTTTAAATGAGCAAGGATCAAAGTAGCAAGACGGAAGAGCCGACCCCTAAAAAACTCCGTGATGCTCGAAAAAAAGGGCAGGTTGCACGTAGTGAGGAGCTCGTGCCACTAATGATGATTTTATTGACAGTATTGTATTTCTGGTTTGCATGGGACTGGTTGTCAGCCGAATTACAAGAATACATGAGTGCCATTAGCAGCTATGGGTATGATCGTGACTTCAGCTCTGCATTGAATACTTCTTTTTCTGTCTGGTTTAGCAAGGTTTTTATGGGGGTTATGTTGCCGTTTTCCTTATTGATGCTGGCGGCAGGTATTATGGGTAATATCATGCAATTTGGTTTTCTGTTTTCTGTCGACCCTATTATTCCCAAGCCTGAAAAAATCAATCCAGTTGCCGGTTTCAAGCGGGTTTTCTCTATGAAGCAGGTCGTGAAAACTCTGTTGTCGATACTGAAAATTATCGCAATGACGATCATCATCATCTTTATTGTGAGAACGGCTATTTACGAATATATGCACGATATCCGGCAGTGTGACATTCAGTGCCAGTTTGCAGTGTTTACTTCTATGGCCAGGAAAATGATGTTTATTCTGGTGCCAGTTCTGGTTTTTATGGTGATGTTTGACTTGATGTATCAAAAGTTTCAGTTTCGTAAAGAGCAACGCATGACCAAGGATGAAGTGAAACGAGAGCATAAGAACCAGGAAGGTGACCCATTAATCAAAGGGCAGAGAAAATCAGAGCAAAGACGATTACTGGAACAGGATATTAATGAACAGATTAAACAATCAAGGATTATTATTGCAGGCATGGGGAGGGCGGTTGCCCTGATGTATGAAGAAGATATGCCATTGCCTGTTTTATTGGCAATAGGAAGGGACAGATTAAGTGTGAAAATGATCCAGATTGCGAGACAGGAAGATATTCCTGTCATTGCGGATCCAGCACTGGTCACGGTGCTGGAAAAAGATGGTCTTATTGATCAATATATTCCTTCCTCTGCTATTAATGGTGTGGCACGTGCATTAAAGCGGCGTTCCTGATAGTTGTATCTGGAGTACTTCTTGTATCAGATTGTATCAAATTGTATCAAATTGTATCAAACCCGAATTCAGAACTCGCATTGAAGCGATGCCCTGGGAAGTTGTCCGAAAATAGGAAGTGTAGCGAAAATTACAGGAGTGCAATAAGTTCTGGTTCGGGTGCTCATGGGGTGTACAGTAACTTCTCTATTTCTATTCTCAGGCTGCCTCCTGGGTTAATTTGACGCATCTTTCTTCACAGAACCTGTGCCTTGGGAAATATCTTGAAGGAGCCTGATATTCGGACAGTGTTCTGCCTGTTTTCTAGTTAAACCGACATTTAGTCTGATTTTTTTAGCGTTGGAGAGTATCGTTTGTATAGTGGTGGGGTGTGATTTTGCCTGCGGTAGGGTCAGGGTCATTACTGACTGCGTTTGCTATTTTTTAAGCATGATACGTGCTTGTCTTGTCACTGGTACAAGTGATATGTGTAGTGGATGTGAATAATAATGCAGGAGTCGTTGTCAGGCGGTATATCTGGCACGAAAGTTGGGCAAAATGTTTTTAGAGGTTTCATTAATAGTGAGAAAAATAAGAATATGTCTGTAAAACACGGGGTCATTATGCAAGAGGAGAAGAAGAATGCACTGCAGGGCATACATGGCAAGCTTTCAGAGGTACAACGAAAGCTGTTGCGGTTATATCTTCAGTATGTAAACCCCCGTTTGGCCAAAACTGTTGAGGTGTGTAGTGAGCCGAAATTATTTATTCGAAAGTTATTGCCGGTTGATAGTGTCCGATGGTTGACGATCGCGGCGGCGGTAACCGGGTTGTTGGTGTTGTTATCGCCGGAAGCCTTTTGGCATTGGCAGATTGCACTTTTTTTAGGCGTGTTTTTTTTGGGACCCATGGTTGTTCGGATGTTGATGGGTATTCGGGCAACTTTTTACAATCTGTTGGTTGCTTATCCCGGAAAACATTTATTGCATCAGGAAATTCTGTTGGAGCAGCCGATTGTGAATGGCATGGCTGAAGTGGAATTGCATGGAGAAACATGGAAATTGATGGGTGATGATTGCCCGGCAGGTAGTCGGGTTCGTGTGGTTGCTATCAAAGACCATGTTCTCTTCGTCTTGTTGCTGGGTTAATGCTTTCGGGTAGTTTCCTGGCATCTTGAGTTGCATGCCAAGGTAAAGAACAAGAGGTGTTGGGACATGAATAAAAGTATTCATATATTGGAAAACAAAGAGTCAACACGGATTGCGCCGGAAGGGCGGCTGGATGAATCGCTTTCGCCCCAGCTTGAACAGGCTCTGGCTCGGGTCGATGAAAGTAAAAAAATGATTATAGATCTAAAAAAAGTATCCAGCGTTACCCCTGCAGGAGTCAGGGTGTTGTTAAATGCATCGTTTCAGCAAAAAAGCGGTGGCTTTAGTCTGGAGAACCCCAGTAATGAAGTGCAGCAGCTCCTTGTGACTGTTGGGCTGGAATCACTGGTTTCGACAGCGTAAAAGAGTGTTCTGGAATAGCCTGAAGCAAGCAATAAGACGTTTTAATAGTGCAGACTTGTCCTATCAGAGGCTCCTTAAGGAGACACTGATCAAGCCCCAGTCGTTTTCCTGAGGCTGAAATATCGCCATTTTTTCGCTATAAAAGTGACCAATAGAATGACTATTACTAACTTTTCTATCAAAAAACTGACGAATTTCATCTCACAGGAAATTCGACCGGACTTAATCAGAGGCTCCTTAAAAGAGTGGCTCTATTGCGACTTGCTGGTTAGGCAGGTTATTAACCCTCCGGGTTTTATTTGCTGATCCATGAGTTGAGAAGTTCCCCATAATAAAAATAGAGGTTTATAAGGTGGTTAGTGAACGAATACAGGACATTCTGTTAAAAATTACCCGTCGAAATGATGTGGTGCTAGCAGTCTTTCTGGTGACTATAGCCTTTATCATGATATTGCCAATGCCAACCTGGGTATTGGATTTGTTTATTGCCATTAATATGGGCGGCACGATTATGCTGATGGTGATCTCGGTGTACCTGCCATCTCCATTATCATTTTCAGCTTTTCCCTCGGTCTTGTTACTTACAACCCTGTTTCGGCTTTCATTGAGCATTGCTTCTACCCGGCTGATCCTGTTGCAGGCCGATGCAGGAAAAATTATTACAACATTCGGTGAATTTGTGGTTGCTGGTAATTTGATTGTCGGGTTTGTCGTTTTTCTAATTATTACTATTGTGCAGTTTATTGTTATTACCAAAGGCTCAGAGCGGGTTGCAGAAGTGGGGGCGCGTTTTTCACTGGATGCCATGCCTGGCAAGCAGATGAGTATTGATAGTGATCTACGCTCTGGTGTGATAACAGTGGCCGAAGCACGCCAGCGTAGAAGCACTCTGGAAAAAGAAAGTCAGCTTTATGGTGCTATGGATGGAGCGCTTAAGTTTGTGAAAGGCGATGCTATTGCGGGCATGGTGATTATCTTCGTCAATATTCTGGGTGGTATTTCAGTTGGCATGATGCAAAAAGGCCTGTCAGCAGGCGAGGCTGCCTCTATCTATTCTATATTGACTATTGGTGATGGTCTGGTGTCGCAGATCCCAGCACTGTTTATATCGATAACGGCTGGTATCATCGTGACGCGGGTAGCGGTCGATGAGAAAAGCAACCTGGGGCAGGATATTGGGGCACAACTACTGGCACAGCCCAGTGCGCTGCTGATCTCATCAGGTGTTGTGTTTGCGATGGGGCTGGTTCCGGGGTTTCCAACAGCTATTTTTATGGTCATTGGTGTGATATTGGGCACGATGGGACTGGTTATGAGCAAGGTGAATAACCATAAGTTTCATGATGCAGAGGTGGTCTCCGTTATTGGTACCGAAGAGAGTGAAAAAGGCCATATTGAGGCTTTGCAGACAGCAGCGGGCAATACTCGTGAGGCGGTGACTCCGATTCTGGTAGAGATTACGGAAAACGCACGTCACTACCTGACGCCAGATGACCTGAATCAGAAGCTGGTTGAAGTCCGGCGTAATTTTTACCGGGACATGGGTGTGGTTGTTCCCGCCATCAGTCTGCGTATGCGTTCGAATCTGGGAGAAGACGGTTATCGTATTTCGATTCAAAATATCCCGGTCGCAGAAGGCTTATTGGGTCTGGACAAGGTGTTTGTTCAGCATGCGACTAAAGATCTGGACTCTATGCAGGTTCCTTATGAGAAAGGTCAGGGCTTTTTACCTGGCTTACCCACAATTTGGGTTGAAAAAAACTACACTTCCCGGTTATCCGAAAAAGACGTACAAATGATGGAGCCTGCGGCAATTCTGGCTTATCACCTGGAATATGTATTAAAAACACAAGCCAGTCAGTTTGTGGGTGTACAGGAAGTGCATAGCCTGTTTACCAAAATGGAGGCCGCCGGTTACGGTGAGCTGGTAAAAGAAACGCAGCAGCATGTGCCCTTGCCAAAAATAGCTGATGTATTGAGGCGTCTTGTGGATGAGCAGATCTCAATCCGGGATTTGAGGCAGATACTGGAAACCCTGGTGGAATGGGGTGAGACGGAAAAGAACACGGCAACTCTGGCCGAGTATGTTCGTGCCGGGCTAAAACGGCAGATTAGTCATTCCTTTACTTATGGCTCGAATGTATTGCCGGTTTATCTGCTTGATCCGGGTACTGAAAGCATGATTCAGAAAAGTATTCGTCAAACCCCAACAGGTACACATCTCGCGCTGGATGAAGAGATATCTTCACGTTTCCGCGATGCCCTGTTAAAAAATGAAGAGGAAGCGAGGTCTATTCCAGACTTGTCAGCAAGGCCTGTTTTGCTGACTTCACTGGAATTACGGCGTTATTTGAGTAGCCACCTGACTTCAATGGCAGCGGGTATTCCGGTCTTGTCATTTGATGAATTGACAAGACAGGTCAAGCTGAGGCCGGTGGGTAAAATAGAAATCGTAGGCGGCTAGTTATGTCACTGAAAATGATCAGTAGTGCACTGGGAGATGCTGTTCAGGACTGTACTCCATTAGCACTTAACGGGCGTATTTTGCAGGTTGCGGGTACTGTGGTGAGAGCCGTGCTCCCACAGGCACGAATTGGTGAACTTTGCTGGTTAAGGAATCATCATGATGAACAGGGTATTCCGGCAGAGGTCATCGGGATTGATCACAAGGAAGTTCTGCTGGCACCTATTGGTGATATGGGAGGGATGTCAACCAGTACCCAGGTCGTGGCTACCGGCGTTATGCTGGAAGTTCCGGTAGGTGAGGACTTATTGGGTTGTGTGCTTGATGGTGTTGGTAATGTAGTTGATAGCGGAGGTAGGGAAGACCTGAAGCTGGATGCGTCTTATCCCGTTGTACAGTCTTCACCTGATCCGTTGTCAAGAAACAAGATCAGTGAAGCCATGACGTTGGGTGTGAAAGCGATTGACGGTTTGATTACCTGTGGTGTGGGGCAGAGGATGGGCGTATTTGCAGGTGCGGGTGTCGGTAAAAGTACGTTTATCAGTATGCTGGTTGCACATGCCGATGTGGATGTGAATGTTGTTGCCCTGATTGGCGAAAGAGGGCGTGAGGTGCGTGAGTTTATTGAGGACTCTCTGGGGGAGGAAAGTCTGAGAAAAACCGTACTTATTGTTGCTACCTCAGATCGCCCCGCTATTGAGCGGCTAAAAGCAGCTTATGTTGCGACAGCTGTGGCAGAGTACTTTAGAGATCAGGGCAAGGATGTTCTTCTGCTCATGGATTCCATTACCCGTTTTGCTAGAGCGCAGCGAGAAATTGGTTTGGCGGCAGGAGAGGCGCCCGCCAGGCGTGGTTTCCCTCCTTCTGTTTTTGCTGAGTTGCCAAAACTGGTTGAGCGGGCAGGGCGCTCTGATAAAGGCTCCATTACTGCTTTTTATACGGTATTGGTAGAGGGTGATGATATGTCCGAGCCGATTGCCGATGAAATACGCTCCTTGCTGGATGGGCATATCGTTTTATCGCGAAAACTGGCTGCAAAGAACCATTACCCTGCTATCGATGTTTTGGACAGTCTGAGCCGGGTGATGCCTTCTCTGGTGTCGCTGGAGCATAACCAGCTAGCGGCACGTATCAATGAATTACTGGCAAAGTACCAGGAAATCGAATTTTTAATTCGGGTGGGAGAGTATACCAAAGGTGCGGATCCTCTGGCGGATGAAGCGGTTGAAAAAATTGATCGTATTAATCACTTCTTGCAGCAGTCCGCTCGTGAGTATACCGGCTTTGAAGAAACGGTTGCTATGCTTCAGCAGCTAGTGGGTGAAGCACGATGAGCCTTCAGCAGTTAAAAACGATTCGTCAGCAACGAGCGAAGCGGGTGTATATCGAGCTGAAAAGAGCCAGGAGTTCCTATGAGCAGGCAGAGCGGGACTGGCAGGCGGCATTAAACGCTGTAGAGAATTATAAAATCTGGCGTATCCGGCAAGAGAAAATACTCTTCGACGAGTTACACGGTGATTATTTTTCTCCCGACAAGCTGGGTACCTATCACGTGACGCTTGACAGGCTCAAACAACAAGAGGAGCAATTAACCGCAACGGTACCTGAATACGAGAGGCAACGTGATCAGGCATTACAGCTGCTTGAGCAGTGTAAGGAAGCATTACAGAATGTAAATAGAGATAAAGAAAAAGTAGATGAATTCATTGAAATGCAAGAAAAAGAAGAAAAGCTAATCGAGGAAAAACAGGAAGAAAACGTCGCTGATGAGTTAAGTTGCTTCAAGAGTAGTCGGCGATGATCTGAGGCAGGTTAAAATAGTCTGTAGCATGTTTTTTAACCGTTTGTAAACTTTCTGGGCTTTTTTATCGTCATGGTGCTGTTTGGCAGGAGTTTTAGTTTGTAATCTGTTTCACAGAGAGTCAATGAAATGGGTTCGAATAATGATAAAGAGAAGTGCTAATCCTGCTGCCAGATATCTGCTTCTGGGTGTAATAAGCCTGTTTGTCGGTTTTCATGCCAGTTATGCAAAAAAGCTTCAATGGGATAACAGCGTTTACACTCACTACTCGGATCAGGAGCCGTTGAAATCCTTTCTGGAGGCGCTCGCAGCATCACAAAAAACCCCCATTATTATGAGTGACAAGATTGATGCGGTAATCAGTGGGTATTACCGGAAAAGAAATCCTAAAGAGATTTTTCTGAATGTGCTCAAGTCAAATGGACTGGTGTGGTATTACGATGGTGACACCCTCTTTGTTGAGCGTGAAGATGAGATGCAAACAGGGAGCGTTAGCCTGAACCATATTTCTGCCAGTGAGTTTACTCAGGCGCTAGAACGTTTGGGGATTTTAGATCAGCGTTATCAGTGGACTGCTTCGGATGTTGACCAGATGGTGTATTTTAAAGGTCCAGAGCCTTTGGTGACCGCTGTTCTGGAAATGTCCAAAGTTTTGGACAAAAAAATTATCCGGCCACAGGTATACCGCTGGGTTGATGAAAAAGGTGTTACTAATTTTAGTACTAGTGAGCCAGAAAATTTTAATAATAACAAGAAGGTTACAATTATTGACGGTGAAGAAGAGCGTGTTGTCCTGGGGAAAAAACCACGTGTCCAATAAAAAGCGCCGTCGATCAATAGGGTTGGGATAAATGACAAAGCGGAATATAGACTATGTAGTGAAGGTGCTGTCAGGTATTAACCAGGGAGCGACCGCTGAACTACCTGATGAGTCAGGGGTTGTTATAGGGCGTTCAGCAGCTTGCGACATTATTTTTAGTGGTGCGAGTGTTGCAGATAGGCACGTTGCCGTGGAGTTGGATGGAGGCAGGATTCGCCTAACCCCTCTGGCTCAGCCTGTTTATATTGATGGTAAAGATGTTGGCTTGCGTGAAGTGATACTCAGGCCCAACCAGTTAGTCAATATCGGTGTTGTTGACTTTACAATAGCAGACAAGCGTCAGCCGTGGCCAGACTACGACCCGTTAACAAAAAAGCTGGCTGTTGCAAATGAGCCTGATGAATCTGGAGGTATCTTTGTAGGTGATGGAGAGGGTAGCAGGACTTTATTGGGTAACCCGTGGTTATGGTTGGCAATAGTCGCCATGCTTTTAGCCAATGTCCAGTATTTGTCCAGGGACTACGGTGGGATCCCCGGCTTGCTTGGTGTGAAAAAAACAGTAAGCCAGGAGCTGGTTGATGTTATTGACGCGGAAAAATACCCGGGTCTTTATGTCAAACGTACAGATAGTAGAATCTCTCATATAAGGGGGTATGTCACGAATCTGGAAGAAAAAAACAGAGTAGAAAAGCAGGTTGCGAGGTATGGAGGCAGTGTTGCCACACATATTTTTGTTGATACGGAGCTGGAAGATAATGCCAGAAAAATAGCCCGTTCATTAGGAGAAGACGAGATAGTTTTTACAACGCTGGAGCATGGACGGTTGAAAGCCTCCGGACTAGCAGAGAGTAGAAGGCGATGGTTGAATATCAAGGAAAGTATTCGTAACGATGTTCAGGGTGTGACGTCTATCAACGATGATGAGGTAAAAAACTTATATGAAATGTTTGCTGCTTTACAAAGCGCGGTAAAAAAAGAAAAGTTCGCTGACCGTCTTGATGTCAGCCTTGGAAAAAGAACAAGAGGGATGATTGTTGCCAAAGGAAAACTGACAGAAGAGGAAAAAAGCCGGTGGGTACAGATTAAGAAAGCGTTCCTGGAGAAAAGTGACTACCCGTTCAAATTTCGGGAAATCATCCGTCGGCCAGATGCTGATATTAAACTATCGATAAGGAGTGTCAGTGTCGGAGAAATCCCTTTTGTGGTTTCAAAGGAAGGCGATAAATACTTTCAGGGATCGCATGTGGGAAGTGGATATTATATAGATGCGATCACGGATGATCATATTCTGCTTAAAAATAATAATATTTCATTCCCCGTATATTTTGGACAAGAAAAGGAACAATAAAAAGTGATGCTAGATATAGAAAGTAATTTGAAAAATGATAAAGGTGGAGCCTACAAAAGAGAGTTATTAAACAAATTCAGCTCTTTCGAGGTAGAAGTGAGAAGTGAGCTCAATAAGGGGCTTGCACCTGATGATTATGAAAAAGTTAGTAAATTACTACAGGCAGTTGAGGCTAGTGTCTCTATTATAGAGAAATACTAGCAGTAAGGTTTATGGGTTAAATAATTTATTTAGCTGATAAAAATGTTGTTTTCTTGATGCCGGTAGGCTGATGGTAGCAATAGATGATGAGCACACATTTTTTCGTTATTTCTCTGTGCTTGATGATGAATTTGAGAAATAGTTTTTTTAATAAATAGTATGACAGGAGATTTACAATGGATGTTACAGGTTTGTCTGCACCAGGTGCAGGAGCTTCAGGTGGCGTTTCTGATTTGCAAGGTTTGTTAACGCAACAGAAGAGTCAAATGGAGGCAACAATGGCCTACCAGAGTGAGTCAGCCAAGATGAATATGGAGTTTCAAATGCATAAGGCAGCAACAGATCGCCTGAATGCTATGGCTGAAGCAATCGGTAATACTGCACAGCAGACATCACGACAGTTAGCTAATTAAGTTAGTCTGAATTAGCTTTGTGCTAGCGGCTTGGAAGGTGTATTCCTTGCAGGCCGCCTTTGTTGTTATGAGGTAAGGTTTTCTAACGCCATGACAAGTCTGCTTGTGATCTTATGATCAAGGAGGCTCTTAACCGAATTTCGCCAATCAACAACAATAATTAAAACGAAGAAAGAGGGTATGTTTTATGGAAATTAGTACAGAAATGATCCAGTTGCTGTCGCAGGTTGGGTATTTAGCATGTTTCAATGGTGAAGTTGAGAAGGGTCAACTGATCATGGATAGTGTAGAGGAAAATTGCCAGGGTCAGTCTGCTGCGCTAGTGGGTGTGGCAATATCAAGAATCTATGCGGGTCAGTATACGGATGCCATTAGAATCCTGAAAGAGGGCGTCCTGACTCACGAGCCTGATAATATGACAGCGAAATGCTTTTTGGGAATGGCGCTTAGTGAAGCGGGAGATACAGTAGAAGCGATCGACCTCTTTAAGGAGATTATTGACAAGGGTGGGGACGATGATCGTACGATTGCCAGCTTTTATTTAGCTGAGATGACAGAAGGCCAACAGGCCGTGTAATGGTAAATGCGGTTTCGTGTCATAGCGCCTGTTATAAACGATAGGCATCTGCTACAAACGGATAAAGGAGCTCATTATGATTGAACAATTAGTTTCTACACAAAGTGCTCAGGAGTCACTGTTGTCAGAGGCGCTAAAACAACCTGCAGCGGTAAATAGTCAGGACGTTACACGCTTTAACATGGCACTGTCAGAAAAAAAGTCAGATGCGGTATCGAATACTCCTCTGTTACAGGATAACAGGATTGACCCGAGTCGCATCGACGATCAGTTATTGAAAGAACAGACGGAACCAACGGTGAGCAACCCCTTGTCGAATCTGGATTCTTCTTATCGGGCGATAATGAACCAGCTAAATGATGTGCCTGAGTTCGATAAATTCCTGGAAATACAACAAAATGAAAAGGCTCCCGCGGTGCGTACAAATGTGCAGGAAACAGAAGCAAAAGACCCTGCGGCAGAAGTGAAAGATATGCTCTCGGAAACAAGAGAGCTGTATAAGACGGCAGGTAGCTATTCCAAAGAAATATCAAGGTGGCATATCAAAACACAAATTTGGTCTGCGAATATAAAAATACTAACAACCGTAGTTTCTCAGGCTAGCCAGAGTTTTAAGACACTGTTTAGGTCGGCGGGTTAGGCCAGGTAGAACCTGTTTGTTTTAGGCTTCCGGCGTATTTCGTGCATGATTGGAATTGTAGGCTGTAAGAATACAACCAGGTTGTTGTTACGCTGTTTATCGTGTGGTTACAAGTAAATCGGTGCTATAAAAATGAAAAATAAGAATAAGTACAAGGCAGCAAGTATAAAAATAGCTCTGGTGTTGTTTTTCACATCTGTCCTCTCTGCATGCCAGATGGAACTTTATAACGGTTTAACAGAGAGCGATGTTAATGAGATGCTGGCTATCATGCTTAGCAACGATATCAGTGCAAAAAAAATTAAAGAGAAAAAGACAGATCTATACACTCTCAGCGTCGATGAATCGAGGATACCGGAATCCGTGCGCTTGTTAAAAGAATATGGATACCCTAAAGAGAAAGTGTCAAGCATCAAGGATTTGTTTAAAAAAGAAGGCTTGGTGTCCTCTCCGATGGAGGAGCGAGTAAGGTATATCTATGCACTATCACAAAGTGTACAGGAAACACTGACTCAGATTGATGGGGTTATTATTGCAAGGGTGCACATCGTGATGCCTGAAAATAACCCCTATGTGGAGCAGGTTAGTCCTTCTTCTGCTTCTGTTTTTATTAAATATCATCCGGATAGTAATTTATCAGATATTAAATCCGAGATAAAACTGATCGTTGAAAAAAGTATTGAAGGGCTTAGCTATGACAAGGTATCTGTTGTTATGCTGCCTGCCCAGATAGATAGGCGTTAAATGCTCTGTTTGCCTGTATGAAATCTGCAATATCTCAAAGTGCAATGATGACCAAAATGGCGATAAATAAACTTTGCCAGTAATCAATCCAGAAACAACTGAGGCGAGAGTTCAAAGAAGTAAGAACAACAGCAATATAAAATATAAGTAATATAGATGAAAGCAAATGTCTAAACCAAAGTGTATTGATATTATGACGAGTCCTGCTGAAGCAGCACAAAAAGAGAATCTTC